>JAHBYY010000043.1 GCA_019635715.1 Rhizobiaceae bacterium
GCGGCATGGCCTCTGGCCGGGTGGCTGGATGGGGCTGTTCCGCGTGGTCCGCTGCGGTCCGGGAGGGACCGGCGGCATCGACAATGTGCCGATGCGGCTCGAGGCGAGGCAGCGCTGGTTCACGCCGTGGCGGTACTGGCGACGGGCGTGAAGCAGATGCCCGGATAGTATCGGCTACGAGATCTGATCGGAACGTATTCGAAGTACAGCCGCCCCTTGCCCGTCAAGGAGGCGGAGGGTTAGCCTGTGACCCGGGGGGCATCGGCATGCTCGGAAGACTTGCGAAGTATATCGCCCTGACCGGTGCGATCGCCGTCGCGGGACTGGTGATCGTCATTGCTGGTGCTGCCTATGCTCAGGGGCGATCCGATCGAATAGGCCCGGCGATCGTCGGCGCAACGATGACCTTCACCAGCCCGCTACTCTCGGGCTTATGGTTCTGGTGGAAGGGACGCCACGCGCGCAGGCGACGGGCGGCCATGCTCGCCGACCAGGCCGCCAGCGTCAGGGCCCAGCAGGACGAGGAGCGGCAGAGGGATTTCCTCAGGCGCCGGTTTCTCGAACGGCAGAGGCTTCTCGATTCCGTTGACGGGCATCGTGCCGCGCTGCGCCGCAACGTGGAGCGGGCCAAGGTCAGGAACGACTATGGGAGGATCGTTTCGGATTCGACGCATGACGCGATCGTCGAGTTCACCTCCAGCATCGATCTCGATCGTGGCTTGATAAGTCTCGACGAGGCGAAGCTGCTGATCTTCGAGCAGATCGGGGTAAAGGCCGAAGAGGAGCGCAGCTCCGGGTTCGATCCGTCAAACATCCCTTTCGACGGGCATTCATTCGAGAAATGGGTTGCCGATGCGCTGTCGCTGTACGGCTGGGAAGCCGAAGTGACGTCGCCGTCGATGGATCAGGGGATCGACGTCATCGCCACCCGCAACGGCAAGAAGGTCGGCATTCAGTGCAAGCTCTACAGCTCCGCCGTCGGCAATAAGGCCATCCAGGAGGCGCATGCCGGCAAGGCTTATTACGGGCTGGATGCCGTGGCGGTGGTGACCAGCTCGCAATATACCGCGAGCGCCAGGAGCCTGGCTGCCATGACCGGCGTGGGCCTTTTCTCGCATCACGACATACCGGCGCTGTACGAGATGCTGTTCCCCTGAGCCAGCGGAGCAAGCGGCCGATCGACGCCTTTTAATTGGACTGATTTCGGCTTATGTCGGCGGCTCATCACCCACCCGCGCTCGTTTGCGGGACTGGATAGCAGGAGCAGATCATGTCGAATTCCGTTTCCCTCACATTTCCCGATGGCTCCGTCCGCGACTACGACGCGGCGACGACCGGTCTCGCACTGGCCGAGTCGATCTCGAAGTCGCTCGCCAAGAAGGCGGTGGCCATCGCCCTCGACGGCGAGCTTCGCGACCTCGCCGATCCGCTCGGCCGCTCCGGCAAGGTCGAGATCGTCACCCGCGAAGACCCGCGCGCGCTGGAACTGATCCGCCACGACAGCGCCCATGTGCTGGCGGAGGCCGTGCAGGAATTGTGGCCGGGAACCCAGGTGACGATCGGCCCGGTGATCGAGAACGGATTCTACTACGACTTCGCCAAGAACGAGCCGTTCACGCCGGACGACTTCCCGGCGATCGAGAAGAAGATGCGGGAGATCGTCGGCCGCAACAAGCCGTTCGCCAAGAAGCTGGTGTCGCGCGACGAGGCCAAGCAGTTCTTCCGCGACAAGGGCGAGACCTACAAGGTCGAACTGGTCGACATGATCCCGGAAGGCCAGGACATCAAGTTCTATTCGCAGGGCGAATGGACCGACCTGTGCCGCGGCCCCCACATGGCATCGACCGGGCAGGTCGGCTCCGCCTTCAAGCTGATGAAGGTCGCGGGCGCCTACTGGCGCGGCGATTCCAACAATCCCATGCTGACGCGCATCTACGGCACGGCCTGGGCGACGCAGGAACAGCTCGACCACTACCTCCACATGCTGGAGGAGGCCGAGAAGCGCGACCACAGAAAACTCGGCCGCGAGATGGATTTGTTCCATTTCCAGGAGGAGGGGCCGGGCGTGGTGTTCTGGCATGCCAAGGGCTGGAAGATGTTCCAGAACCTGATCGCCTATATGCGCCGCCGGCTCGGAGACGACTACCAGGAGGTCAACGCGCCGCAGGTTCTCGACAAGAGCCTGTGGGAGACGTCCGGCCATTGGGGCTGGTATCAGGAGAACATGTTCGCGGTGAAGTCGGCGCATGCCTTCACGCATCCGGAAGACCCGGAAGCGGACCAGCGCATCTTCGCGCTGAAGCCGATGAATTGCCCCGGCCACGTGCAGATCTTCAAGCATGGCTTGAAGTCCTACCGCGATCTGCCGATCCGGCTTGCGGAATTCGGCAATGTCCATCGCTACGAGGCGTCCGGCGCGCTGCATGGCCTCATGCGTGTCCGCGCCTTTACGCAGGACGATGCGCACATCTTCTGCACCGAAGAACAGCTCGAGGCGGAGATCCTGAAGATCAACGACCTGATGATGTCGGTCTACAAGGATTTCGGGTTCGACGAGGTGGTGGTCAAGCTCGCCACGCGGCCGGAGAAGCGCGTCGGCACCGACGCCGCCTGGGATCACGCGGAGGACATCCTGCGCCGCGCGCTGGCCCGCATGGCGCGCGAGGACAACCGCATCAAGACCGGCGTGAACGAAGGCGAGGGCACGTTCTACGGGCCCAAGTTCGAATATACGTTGAGGGATGCGATCGGCCGCGAATGGCAATGCGGCACGACGCAGGTCGACTTCAACCTGCCCGAGCGGTTCGGGGCGTTCTATATCGGCTCGGATTCGGAGAAGAAGCAGCCGGTGATGGTGCATCGCGCCATCTGCGGCTCGCTCGAACGCTTCCTCGGCATCCTGATCGAGAGCCATGCCGGGCAGATGCCGCTGTGGTTCGCGCCGCTGCAGGTGGTGGTGGCGACGATCACCTCGGACGCCGATGCCTATGCCGTCAAGGTGGTGGAGACGTTGAAGCGGGCCGGGCTGAGCGCCGAGACCGATCTTCGCAACGAGAAGATCAACTACAAGGTGCGCGAGCACAGCCTGGCCAAGGTTCCGGTGATCCTGGTCTGCGGCAAGCGCGAGGCGGAAGAAGGCAGCGTCAACATGCGCCGGCTCGGGTCGCGCGACCAGCAGTCGCTGACGCTCGGCGACGCTCTGGCTCAATTGCTCGAAGAGGCGACGCCGCCGGACCTGAAGCGCGCGCGGCTGGACGTCGCCGCCTGACGGTGCACCAGGGCGCGGATGTCAGTCCGCGCCCTCCAGGGCCGTGGGGGCGCTCTCGTCGGCAAGCACCTCGACTTCCTGGTTCTCGCCGGCGACGACGGTGAAGTCGCGCTGATAGATGTGGTCGCGATTCTTGGCGACGATCGTGTAGTCGCCCTCCGCCAGCACCATCGTCGCATAGGCGCCGACGCTTTCGCGCACCGGATCGCCGGAGCCGGTCAGCACCGACCATGACGTATCGGCGATCGCCTCGCCGCCGGCCTCGCGGACGAGTTTCATCGTCAGTTCGGCGGCGTGGTGCTCGACCGTCGCTTCGGTCAGCTTGCCGGATTCGACCTTGATGTCGGAGCGCACCACCGCGTTGACGCTCCCATAGGTCGAGACGACGTGGTAGGTGCCGGCATTCAGCCGCACGACGGATTTCGGCTTCACGTCGGGCAGGATCAGCGCGCGGTCCTTGCCGTCGACTTCGTCGCCCTCGTAGATCGAAAAGCGCAGCTTGTCGTCGGGGATATGGTTGCCGCCGGAGTTCTCGGCGTTCAGCGTCAGCCCGCCCGCGTCGAGCACGAAGTCCTCGCGCTTGGCCGAAGTGCCCACCGAGATGCGCTTGGTGGCGCCTGCCCGGCCGTAGGAGGCATGCACGAGATACTGTCCGGGCATGAGGTCGAAGGACTGCGTGCCGCCTTTTGCCGAGGCGACAAGGCGCAGCTTGCCGTCCGGGCCGGGCTCGGTGTCGAAGACGCGCCAGATCAGGCCCCGGCTCACCTCCGGTCCGCTGGCGACAAGCTGTGCCGACAGGGTGATCCGCCCCAGCCCGGCGGTGGCGAGCGGGGATGTCTGCTGCGGTGCGGCGATCGACGGCGGCTCGGGCAGATCGAGGCGCGGCAGGCGGTCGCCGAAATCCTGCGCCCCGGCGGCGACGGACGAGCAGGCGAGGCAGGCGGTGGCGAGCGCCCGTGAAATCCGATAGAGGAGTCTGCCCGACAACATGTCCTGCCTTGAACCGCAAGGCAGCGGCAATTTCAAGGCCAATATCCGCGCCGCGGCGCGCAGCAAGGCGGCGCTCCTGCCGGGGCGCCTCCCAGCCGGACTCCCGAACCGAACGAGACAGACCATGGCATCCCCGATCATCGACTTCATGCTTTCGCGCGCGTCCGCGCCCATCGATCAACTGAAGGGCCCTGGGCCCGGCGACGCGGAAATCGCGACGATGCTGACGATCGCCTCGCGGGTGCCGGACCATGGACGCATGGAGCCCTGGCGCTTCATCCTCTATCGCGGCAAGGCACGCCAGGAGATCGGCGAGGCGCTCGTCGCGTTGATGGAGGCCGAAGAGGGCCCGCAGCCGGACGGCCGCAAGGACAAGGAACGCACGCGCTTTTCGCGCGCGCCGCTGGTGATCGGCGTTGTCTCCAGCCCGAAGGAGAATCTCAAGATCCCGCAGTGGGAGATGTTCCTGTCGGGGGGCGCGGCCGCCATGAACCTTTTGATCGCCGCGAACGGCCTCGGCTATGGCGCCAACTGGGTGACGAACTGGTATTCCGAAAGCGCGGAAGGGCGCCGGCTGCTCGGCCTTGCACCGCAGGAGCGGGTGATCGGCTTCGTCCATATCGGCAATTTCGACGGCGAGATCTGGACACGTCCGCGCCCCGACGTCTCGAAGCTCTATGCCGACTATACGGGGCCGTGGTCGCCTCCGGCCTGAGCCTCAGAGGGTCCGGACAGCCCTGGCGATGAGTCGTTCGGCACGCCGCAGGTGAGGGCGGTCGTACATGCGGCCGCCGATGCCGAGGACGCCGGGATATCCGGCAGCGGCGAATGCCGCGACGATGGCGCGGGCCTCCTCCACGGTCTCTGCCGAAGGCGTGAACACCGCGTTGATCACCTCGACCTGATCCGGGTGGATCGCCATCTTTCCCGTAAAGCCGTCGCGCTCGGCGTCCAGACACTCGGCCCGGAGCCCCGCAGCATCGCGAAAATCGACGAAGACCGTGTCGATGGCCGCGACCTCGGCGGCCGAAGCCGCAAGCAGGGTCGTGGCGCGGGCCAGACGGAAGACGTCGGTATAGCGACCCGCGGGATCGCGTGTCGAACGCGCGCCGATGGCGGCGGACAGGTCCTCCGCGCCCCAGGTGAGGCCGGACAGGCGTGGATGACTTCGCGTGAATGAACCAGCGGCGAACAGGCCGGCGGGGGTTTCGGTGATGATCGGCAGGATCCGCGTCGCGCCGTCCTCGGTCCCGGCAAGCACCTCGGCGGCCCGCAGCGAGACGGACAGCCGCTCGACGTCGACGCTGCCGACCGTTTTGGGCAGCATGATGCCGGCGGGCCGCGATGCCAGGATCGCGTCGATGTCCTGCTGGATCAGCCCCGAGGCGAAATCGTTGACGCGGACGTAGAGGCGTTCGCGGGTTTGCGGCGAGACGCCTTTGATGATTTCTGCGACGATCGCGCGCGCCGCCGGTTTGCTGTCTGCCGCAACCGAATCCTCCAGGTCGAGCAGGATGACGTCAGCCGCGCTGGCGAGCGCCTTCTCGATCTTCCGAAGTGAATCGCCGGGCACGAAAAGCAGCGAGCGCATCTCAGGCCTGGGGCCGCCTGAGCATCATGGTCTGGCGCAGGCAGCGCGCCACCAGCACATCCTGCTGGTTGAAGGCGCTGTGGCGCATCTCGACGATGCCCCGGTCGGGCTTCGACCGGGACCCGCGCGCCGTGACGATTTCGGTCTCGACGCGGATCGTGTCGCCGTGGAAGACGGGATGGGGGAACACGGTCTCGGTCATGCCGAGATTGCCGACCAGCGTGCCGAGCGTGGTGTCGTGGACGGAGATTCCGATCATCAGGCCGAGCGTGAACAGCGAATTGACCAGCGGACGCCCCCATTCGCTTTGCGCCGCGTAGGCGAAATCGATGTGCAGCGGCTGCGGATTGAGCGTCATGGTCGAGAACATCATGTTGTCGCTCTCGGTCACGGTCTTGCGCAGCGCGTGCCGGATCAGCAGCCCCGGCGTGCAGTCCTCGAGATAGAGCCCGGCCATCACGTCCTCCGCTCTGCCGGCAGCCGCGCGGGCGGTTAAAAAACGTGGTGAACGCTTCGTAAACCTTTCCCGCCTACCGTTTCTGACGAGGGCGCCGTGTGTTTTCCGGCGAGTCAGGGCAGTTTGATGGTTGTTGCGCAATTCCTGAAATGGATCAACACGGCCCGTGTCTCCGAGCGGGCGGCAGCGGCCACGGCGCTGGCGAATGCCTTCATGTCCGGCGAGCTTCCCTTCGAGGACAGGTGCGCGGCCGAAGCGGCGCTGACGCTGCTGCTCGACGATCCGGCCTGGAAGGTGCGGCAGGCATTGGCCGAGGCGGTTTCGATGAGCCGGCATGCGCCGCCGCAGGTGGTGGCGGCCCTTGCCGCCGACCAGCCGGAAGTCGCCAGCATCGTGATCGCGCGTTCGCCGCTGATCTCCGACCTCGACCTGATCGACCGGGTCGCCGACGGAAGCGGGGCGACGCAGGTGCTGGTGGCGCGCCGGCCCGGCCTTTCCATGCAGGTGTCGGCCGCTCTGGCGGAAGTCGGCGAGGCGGAGGCCTGCCTGGCGCTGCTCGCCAATGGCGGTGCCGTCGTCGCATCGCTCAGCTTCCGTCGCATCGCCGAGCGTCTCGGCCACCTCGCGGCCGTGCGCGAAGCCCTGATCGCAGACCCGCGCCTGCCGGCCGATTCGCGCCACGCGCTGCTGGTGAAGGTCGCCGAGGCGCTGCGCCGCTCGCCGCTGGTGCTTGCTCTCATGGGAACCGCCCGTTCCGAACGGGTCATGCGCGACGCCTGTGTCAAGGCCTGCCTGACCGTCATCGATCGCACCGACCCGGACGAGCATGCGGCGCTGATCGAGCATCTGAGGCTGCGCGGCGACCTGACCGCCTCCTTCCTTCTGCGGACCGTCGCCCACGGCAAGATCGATTTCTTCGGCGCGGCGCTCGTCATCCTGTCCGGACAACCCGAGCACAGGGTCCGTTCGATCCTCTCCGGCGGCAGCGTCGCGGCGCTGCGGGCGCTTCTCGGCAACGCCTCGCTCGGCACCGGCACGCACGGCGTGATCGCCAGGGCGCTGATGGTCTGGCGCGACGTCGCCAAGGGCAAGCGCATCGCCGGCACGCAGGAAGTGTCGTGGCTCATGCTCGCCGAGATCGGCGGCCACACCGCCCAGGGCGAGCTTGCGACGCTGCTGAAGTCGATCCACCTCGACGCGCTGCGCGAGAATGCCCGGATGCATGCGCTCGCCCTCGCCGCGGAGGAAACTGCCCCGGTCGAGGCCGTGGAAGCCGCCGCGGCGGAACTCGTCGAGGCCACGGACCTGGTCGAGGTCGAGGACCGCGTCGAGGCGGTTGCAGCCTAGCAGCCTGCTAAGTCAGGGCAGCTCATTGCCGCAGACGCGGATGCAGGCCATGTCGTGCACGACCGCAGGTTGATCCGATTCGGGTTCGCCAGGCCATTCTGATTGAAACCCGGCACATCGCGGCTCTATACGGGTATCGGTCGGCGAAGCGACCTCCAAGGCAACAACCCGGAAAAGCTGGAATGAACAATGTGGCCGTCGAAAACTCCGACCTGCGGTTCGAGCGGCTGACCCTGGCCGACGTTTCGTCGCAGCGGATGCAGGATGAAGCCGCCGCGATCTTTGAACTGTTCGTCCAGCGCGAGGCCGAGTTCGGGGTCCACCCCTCCGTCGTGATCCACTATCCGGATATCGCGGACCGGTCGGACGCGGGATTCATCGGCGATGCCGCGCGATACATCGCGGCCCAGAGCGACGGTCTGTCCGCGGACGGGCGTCCGGCGGATCGCATCGTCGTGTTGACGACCTTCGGCGACCGTGTCGGACCGTCTCTCGTGGCGGCGGGCTTCAAATCCATCGAGATCGATATGCCGGCAGGGCCGGATCACACCTTTGCCTTTACGCTCGACGCGACACCGCCGACGCCAGGCGGCCTCACCCTCTATGTCGAAGCGGTGGACGAGGCGGACGAGAAGATCAGGCCCGCATTCGCGTTGAAGCTGACGGACAGCCAAGGCCGGCTGCACGGCGGGGCCTGCGGTTCCATCCATGAACGCGGCGGCAGGCGCTATGCCTATCTCGCGACGATGACGACCGCGGCCGGGGCCGCCAGGGGATCCGGGACCCATCTTGCCGAGGAGCTCTTCCGGTTCCTGCGCGATCAGGGCGTGTCGACCATTCATCTTGGAACGCAAACCGCCGCCGCCTTCTATCAGAAGCTCGGCTTCAGGGTAGTCCACAGGCTGGTGCCTGGAATGCGGACACGCACGGAGGGCCGCAAGGAGATCACGGACGACCTGGTCATGCTTGCCATGGATCTATGATCCGGACGGGCAATCGACGTGTTGGACCGGGGACCGCGCCACGATGATGATCTCCGGGCTCGTCGTGTCGTCGAAAGGACGCCGGTCCCAGTCGCCGTAGAGTTCGCCGGCGGCCAGTCCGGCGGCCTCCAGTAACGCAACCACCTCGGCGAGCGAGCGGAAGCGGAGCCAGGAACGTGCGACGCTCCGTTCTCCGTCGGCGAATGCGAAGTGGGTTTCGTAGGTGACGATGCCGTCGCTTTCGCCGACGACGTCATAATGCACGGTGACCCGGCCCTGCGCCGGAAGGTCGAACGTCTCGCGGGTCTCCTTAGGGGTCCATTCAAGCCATTCCCTTACCAACGGATTGCGTGTCTCGAAGGCAAGGCGTCCGCCCGGTGCGAGACGCGTGGCGATGACGGCGAGGGTCGCCGCCGCGTCCCGGTCGTCGAGGAAGACCTGAAAGACGTTGCCGGTCATGATGACGAGGTCGTAGACGGCCGCCGCCGGCAGGGACGACGCGTCGCCATCGATCCATGTCACAGCCTGGCCGCCGGGCCGGGCGCGGGCGATGGCCAGCATGGCGTGTGCCGGATCGTATCCGCTGACCATATGCCCCCGCGTGGCCAGGTCGCAGGCGAGCCGGCCTGTGCCGCAGCCCGCGTCGAGGATGCGCAGAGGCTCGGTGCTGGCCAGATCGAGGTAGAACCGGTCGACCTCGTTCAGCGGGTTCAGCGCGTCGTAGACGGCGGCAAGGCGCGGCGTGGTGTAGGCGGGGCAGGGGCTGCGATCACGGTCATCCTGCATGAGACGTCGTTCCCCCACTCAGGAGAAATGAGAAATGGTAGTTGTTCGCCGGCAGCACCGGCAGCCCCGGCTGTGCCGGCCCGCCCAGCGGCTCGTAGACCGAGCTCTCGCAGACACGGTACAGGCCGTCAGGCGCGGGATGGTGGCCTCCCTGCCGAACGGGTCTTCCAGTTCTTTCGAAACGGCGCCTGGGCCGAAGAAGGTGCAGGCGATCAGCGCGGTGATCAGCGGTGTCGCCCAGCCGCTCGGCGCCTCAGATGTCCAGCTCTTGCGCGTCGGCGAACTCGGCACGCTCCTGGATGAAGCGGAAGCGGGCGTCGGCCTTGGTTCCCATCAGCGAATCGACCGCCGATTTCGTCGCCTCCGCGTCCTCGATCACGTCGACCCGCAGCAGCGTGCGCTTCTTCGGATCCATGGTCGTCTCCTTGAGCTGCGCCGCCATCATCTCGCCCAGGCCCTTGAAGCGTCCGATCTCGACCTTGCCGCGGCCGGTGAACTCGGACTTCAGCAGTTCGTCCTTGTGCGCGTCGTTGCGGGCATACATGACCTTGCCGCCCTGGCTGATGCGGTAGAGCGGCGGAACGGCCATGTAGAGATGGCCGTCGCGGATGAGCTGCGGCATCTCCTGGTAGAAGAAGGTGATCAGCAGCGAGGCGATGTGGGCGCCGTCGACGTCGGCGTCGGTCATGATGATCACGCGGTCGTAGCGCAGATCCTCGTCGCGATATTTCGCCCGCGTCCCGCAGCCGAGCGCCTGCGTCAGGTCGCCGATCTGCTGGTTGGCGGAGAGCTTGTCGCTGCCGGCGCTCGCCACGTTGAGGATCTTGCCGCGCAGCGGCAGCACCGCCTGGCTGGCGCGGTCGCGCGCCTGCTTGGCGGAGCCGCCGGCCGAATCGCCCTCGACGATGAAGATCTCGGCGCCCTGCGCGGCGCTCTGCGTGCAGTCGGCCAGCTTGCCCGGCAGGCGCAGCTTGCGCACCGCGCTCTTGCGGCTGACCTCCTTCTCCTGGCGGCGGCGCACCCGCTCGTCGGCGCGGGCGATCACCCAGTCCAGCAGCTTCGAGGCTTCCTGCGGATTGTCGGCGAGCCAGTGGTCGAAGGCGTCGCGCACCGCGGTCTCGACGATGCGGATCGCCTCGACCGTGGCCAGCCGGTCCTTGGTCTGGCCGACGAATTCCGGCTCGCGGATGAAGACGGAGAGCATGCCTGCCGCCGAGATCATGACGTCCTCGGGCGTCACCACCGCGGCGCGCTTGTTGCCGGTGAGATCGGCGTAGGCCTTCAGGCCGCGCGTCAGCACGGCGCGGAAGCCGGCCTCGTGCGTGCCGCCCTCGGGCGTCGGGATCGTGTTGCAGTAGGAGTTGACGAATCCGTCGCCGCCGTACCAGGTCACCGCCCATTCGATCGAGCCGTGGCCGCCCTGCTTGTCGCTCTTGCCGGCGAAGACCTCGCGGGTGACCTGGAACTCGTCGCCGAGCGAGGCGATCAGATAGTCCTTCAGGCCGCCCGGGAAATGGAAGACGGCCTTTTCCGGCGTCTTGTCCTTGTCGCCGATCAGCTCGGGCGCGCAGGACCAGCGGATTTCGACGCCGCCGAACAGATAGGCCTTCGAACGCGCCATCTTGTAGAGCCGCGCCGGTTCGAACTTCGCCTCCTTGCCGAAGATCTCGGCGTCGGGATGGAAGCGGATCTTCGTGCCCCGCCGGTTCTGGATGTCGCCGAGCTGTTCGAGCCCGCCCTGCGGCACGCCGCGCGAGAAGCGCTGGCGATAGAGCTTGCGCCCACGCGCGACCTCGACTTCGAGCATGTCGGACAGCGCATTGACCACGGAAACGCCCACGCCATGCAGGCCGCCCGAGGTCTCGTAGACCTTGGAGTCGAACTTGCCGCCGGCATGCAGCGTGCACATGATCACTTCGAGCGCCGACTTGGTCGGAAACTTCGGGTGCGGGTCGACCGGAATGCCGCGGCCGTTGTCGGTCACGGTCAGGAAGCCCTGTGCGTCGAGCTCGACCTCGATGAAGGTGGCGTGGCCCGCCACCGCCTCGTCCATCGAATTGTCGATGACTTCGGCGAACAGGTGGTGCAGCGCCTTCTCGTCGGTGCCGCCGATATACATGCCCGGGCGGCGGCGGACGGGCTCCAGCCCCTCCAGCACCTCGATGTGGCTGGCGTCGTAGCCCTCGCTGCCGTCCTTGACGACCGGCGGCGCCTTGCGAGGCGACTTGGCCAGCGGATCGGCGGGCCGCGCGGCGGGGCGCGGAACCGTGGGCATGTTGGCGAAGAGGTCGTTGTCCATGAAGTCGTCGGTCACGTGATTCGGTCTGGCGATAGTCGCATGAAACGCACTTGTCGACAGCAGTTCGCGATTCGTTCACACGGTCATCCAGCGTTATCTTCGCTGGAAGATGGTTACCCTCAGGTTGATGCCTGGGCGACCGCGCGCAGACGGTCACCGGCGATCGAGGCGAGCGCCACGGCAAGCGCGATCAGCACCGTGCCGGCGCCGACATAGGGCAGAGCCGCATAGGAGAGCCCTGCCGAGATCGCCGCGCCGCCCAGCCAGGCGCCGGCGGCGTTGCCCATGTTGAACGCGCTCTGGTTGAGCGTCGAGGCGAGGTTCGGCGCCCCTTCCGCCGTCTGCATGACGCGCAGTTGCAGCGCCGGGATGGCGAGGAAGGTCAGCGCCCCCCAGACGAAGACGAGCGCCACCGTGGCGACCGGCTGCGTGCCGATCTCGGCGAAGATCACGAACATGACGACCAGTGCCGAGAACGTGCCGATCACCGTCGGCATCAGGCGGCGGTCCGCCAGCCTGCCGCCCAGGATGTTGCCGACGGTCATGCCCGCGCCGAACAGCAGCAGTACCCAGGTCACGTCTGGCGTCGACAGTCCGGAGACGCCGGTGAGGATCGGCTTGATATAGGTAAACACCGCGAACAGCGCGCAGGAGGACAGCGCCGAGGTGAGCATGGCAAGCCAGACCTGCAGGCTGCCGAGCACCCGGATCTCGCCGGCGATGCCCTTGCCGCTCGGCGGCGCGACGTTGCGCGGTACCAGCCAGGCGATCGATGCGACGGAGACCAGGCCGATCAGCACCACCGCCCAGAAGGTCGACCGCCAGCCGAAGGCTTCGCCGAGCGCGGTTCCTGCCGGAACGCCGAGGATGTTGGAGAGGGTGAGGCCGGCGAACATGAGGGCCACGGCGCTGGCCTGCTGGTTGCGCGGCACGAGGCTCGCGGCGACGACCGAACCGATGCCGAAGAAGGCGCCGTGCCCGAAGGCGGTGACGACCCGGGCGACCATCAGCAGCCAGTAGTTCGGCGCTACCGCGCAGAGGAGATTGCCGACCACGAACAGCGACGCCAGCGCGATCAGCACCTGCTTGCGCGGCAGGTTCGCCGTCGCCAGCGCGATCACCGGGGCGCCGAAGACGACGCCGAGCGCGTAGCCGGTGACCAGAAGGCCCGCGGCGGGAATCGATACGCCGAGATCGGCCGCCATTTCCGGCAGCAGACCCATGATGACGAATTCCGTGGTGCCGATGCAAAAGGAGGCGACGGCCAAGGCAAAGATCGGCAAGGGCATGCTGGATTCACAGGCTTGAGGGCTCGCGACCATCGCATGTCCAGCGCAGGCGAGCAGCGCTCTTGTTGCAAAGCAGCAATGCGCAAATGAGGGAACCGCGGCGCGGGCCGCCGCGGTTCCCCCAGAGCTATTCCGCTGCCTGGTAGTCCGCCAGAGGCGGGCAGGAGCAGATCAGGTTTCGGTCGCCGGCGACGTTGTCGATGCGCGAGACCGGCGGCCAGTATTTTGCCGCGACATCCGGGTCGGAGGCCGGATAGGCGGCCTCGAGGCGCGAATAGGGATGGGTCCATTCGCCGGCCAGGGCTTCGGTCGCCGGGTGGGGGGCATTGACCAGCGGATTGTCCGTCTTCGGCCATTCCCCGCTCGCCACCCTGGCCGCCTCGCGGGCGATCGACGCCATCGCGGCGCAGAAGCGGTCTAGTTCCGCCTTGGGCTCCGATTCGGTCGGCTCGACCATCAGCGTGCCGGCGACCGGCCACGACATGGTGGGCGCATGGAAGCCGTAGTCGATCAGCCGTTTGGCGACGTCCTCGACGCTGATCCCGGCCTTTTCCTTGAGGACGCGGGTGTCGAGGATGCACTCATGCGCCACCCGTCCGCTGCGGCCGGTGTACAGGATCGGATAGTCGGCTTTGAGCTTCTCGGCGATGTAGTTGGCATTGAGGATGGCCATCTCGGTGGCGTGCTTCAGCCCGGCCGCGCCCATCATCCGGATGTACATCCAGGTGATCGGTAGGATCGAGGCGCTGCCGAACGGCGCCGCCGAGACGGCATGGCCGGAGCCCTCCTCGACATGGCCGGGCAGGTAGGGCGCCAGGTGGGATTTGACGCCGATCGGGCCGACGCCCGGGCCGCCGCCGCCATGCGGGATGCAGAAGGTCTTGTGGAGGTTCATGTGGCAGACATCGCCGCCGATATCGCCCGGCCGGGCGAGGCCGACCAGGGCGTTCAGATTGGCGCCGTCGAGATAGACCTGACCGCCATGCCGGTGGACGATGTCGCAGACCTCGCGGATGCCTTCCTCGAAGACGCCATGGGTCGACGGATAGGTGACCATGACGGCGGCAAGCCTGTCGGAATGCTGCTCGGCCTTCGCCTTGAGATCGGCAATGTCGATGTCGCCGGCCTCGGTGCAGCGCACGACCACGACAGACATGCCGACCATGTTGGCGCTGGCCGGATTGGTGCCGTGTGCCGAGGAAGGGATCAGGCAGATCGTGCGGTGGGCGTCGCCGCGCGCCAGATGGTAGCGGCGGACGGCGAGCAGGCCGGCATATTCGCCCTGGCTGCCGGCATTCGGCTGCAGCGACACCGCGTCGAAGCCGGTGATCTCGGCGAGCCAGCCTTCCAGTTGCTTCGTCATCGTCCGGTAGCCGGACGCATGTTCGGCGGGCGCGAAGGGATGGAGATTGCCGACTGTCGGCCAGCTCACCGGCATCATCTCGGCCGCCGCGTTCAGCTTCATGGTGCAGGAGCCGAGCGGGATCATGGTACGGTCGAGCGCCAGGTCCTTGTCGGCCAGCCTGCGCAGATAGCGCATCATGTCCGTTTCGGAGCGGACATCCTGGAAGACCGGCTGCGACAGGAAGCTGCCCTTGCGCCGCGCAAGCGGCAGGGCGGATGCCGCCTCGTCGGGGGCCGTCGCGCCGAACAGCGCCGACAGGGCGGCGAGGTCGGCTTCGGTGGAGGCCTCGTCGAAGGCGATCGACAGGCGATGGTCGTCGATGACGCGCAGGATGCGCCCGTCCGTCTCGGCGGCCCGGGCGATTTCGGCCGCCCGGTTCGGCACGGTCGCGGTGACGGTGTCGAAGAAGGTCGACCCGGCGATTTCCAGGCCTGCCGCGGCAAGGCCCGCCGCGAAGCGCGCGGCGAGTGCGTGAACGCGGCCGGCGATCGCCTGCAAGCCCTGCGGCCCGTGCCAGATCGCGTAAGCGGCCGCCATGTTGGCGAGCAGCGCCTGGGCCGTGCAGATGTTCGAGGTCGCCTTCTCGCGGCGGATATGCTGCTCGCGCGTCTGCAGGGCGAGCCTGTAGGCGGGGCGGCCCTTGGTGTCGACGGACTGGCCGACGAGGCGTCCCGGCATGAGGCGGGTCAGACGGTCGCTGACTGCCAGATAGGCGGCATGCGGACCGCCATAGCCGATCGGCACGCCGAAGCGCTGCATGGAGCCGATCACCACTTCGACACCGTTCAGGGCCGGAGCCTGCAGCAGGGTCAGCGCCAGCGGGTCGGCATCGGCGATGACGACCACGTCGGCGGCTTTCGCCTTTGCAATCAGCGCTGCGAAATCGCCGAAGACGCCGTGCGTGTCCGGCCATGGCAGAATCAGCGCCGCGACCGTGTCGTCGATCGGGCCCGCGTCGATCGTGATGCCCAGCGGCTCCGCCCGGGTCCGCGCCACGTCGAGCACCTGCGGATGCAGGTCGCCGCCGAGCACGATGCGTGTCCGCTTCTCCTTGTGGTGGCGGAACGCGATGCCGATCGCCTCGGCGACGGCGGTGGCCTCGTCGAGCAACGAGGCCGAGGCCACCGGCAGCCCGGTCAGCTCGGTGACCAGCGTCTGGAAGTTGAACAGCATCTCCAGGCGGCCCTGGCTGATCTCGGCCTGGTAGGGCGTGTAGGCGGTGTACCAGGCGGGATTCTCGAACAGGTTGCGCTGGATCACCGGCGGCACGAGGCAGCCGTGATAGCCTTGGCCGATGAAGCTCTTGTGGACGATGTTGCCGCCCATGATGGCGCCGAGTTCGGCCAGCGCCTCGGCCTCGGTGGCGGGCGCCGGGAGATCGAGTGGGCGGCCGAGCCGGATCGACTGCGGCACCGTCTGCGAAACGAGGGTCTCGAGCGAGGGGACGCCGAGCGCGGCGAGCATCGAGCGGGTCTCGGCGGCGCGGGGGCCGATGTGGCGGCCGGCGAATTCGGAAGCGGGGAGCGTCATGCGGTCACCTCACGCGATCAGTTTTTCGTAGGCTGCCGCGTCGAGCAGGCCGTCGAGCTGGCTGGTGTCGGCGAGCTTCATCTTCCACAGCCATCCGTCGCCGGCCGGCGCGGAATTGACCAGCGCCGGGTCGGAGGAGAGCGCCGCGTTGGCCTCGACGATCTCGCCGTCGACGGGGGCATAGACGTCGGAGGCGGCCTTCACCGATTCCACGACGACCGCCGTGTCGCCGGTCTTGACGACCTTGCCGGCCTCCGGAAGCTCGACGAACACCAGGTCGCCAAGCTGTTCCTGGGCATAGTTGGTGATGCCGACGGTGGCGGTGTCGCCTTCCACCCGAATCCACTCATGATCCTGCGTGAAGTAGGTCTTCGACATGGGTCTTATCCTTTGCGGTAGCGATGGGGGGTGAAAGGAAGGCTGTGGACGTCGACGGGAACCTTGGTGCCGCGCACGTCGGCGAAGATTCGGGTTCCCGCGGACGCGAGAGAGGTGGAGACATAGCCGATCGCCACCGGATGGCCGGCGGACGGGCCGAAACCTCCGGAGGTGACGCGGCCGACGGGATTGCCCGCCTCGTCCGTCAGCGTGGCGCCGCCGCGCACCGGCTGGCGGCCGTCCGGCTTCAGCCCGACGCGGCGCTGCGCCGGTCCCTTGTCGAGGGCGGCGGAGAAGGCGCTGGCGCCTTCGAAGCGTCCGCCCTCCCTGAGCGATTTGGGGATGGCCCAGACAAGTGCCGCTTCGACCGGATCGGTCTCTTCGGTGATGTCGTTGCCGTGCAGGCAGAGCCCGGCTTCGAGCCGCAGGCTGTCGCGGGCCGCCAGCCCGATCCACATCAGCCGGTCGTCGGCCAGCAGCCGTTCGGCCAGATCCGCCGCATCGGAAAGCGGTACGGCGATCTCGAAGCCGTCTTCCCCGGTGTAGCCGGAGCGGGTCATGAACCAGCCGGGCTGGGGTTCGAAGCCGGTCATGAAGGTCAGCCCGGCGGCATCGATGCCCGACCTGGCCACGATGTCGGCGGCGTCGGGCCCCTGGATCGCCAGGAAGACGCGATCGAGCGGCGTCACCGCCGCATTCAATCCGGCAGCCAGCGCCTTCAGCCGCGCGCCGTCCTTGTCGGCGTTGCCGGCATTGGCCACCACCATGAAGCGATGGTCGCCGAGTCGCGTGACGATCAGGTCGTCGATGATGCCCGCGTCGGCGTTCAGCAGGAGCGTGTATTTCGACTGGCCGCGCGACAGTGCGCTGGTATCGAGCGGGCAGGCGGTTTCGAGCAGCCGTCCCGCATCGGGCCCTTCGATCTCGAACAGCTTCATGTGGGAGATGTCGAACAGGCCGGCGTGCTGACGCGTATGGAGGTGCTCCTTCAGCACGCCCGGCGGGTAGGTCAGCGGCATCGACCAGCCGGCGAAGGCACCGAAGCGCGCGCCGGCGGATTTGTGGAGGTCTTCGAGGGGGAGGGATTTCAGGCCGTCATCGGTCATGGCTTCTCCAGAGCGCACACATTCGACCGCCGGAATGGCGGCCCTATGAGTGCCCCTCTGTCTGAAGCCTGAGAGACTCGCGCAGCCGGAACTCTGTCGACTGCACTTACACCTTCGGCGCGGGGAGACCCCCGACTTTCCAGAGCGTCCTGACCGGTTGCGGTTCTTTTGCCTGAGAGATTTCGGGCTGTTTCCCCTTCGGCGGCAGCAAAAGCTGCTCTCTCCCGCGAACCGGCGGGACCCCTTGCGAAGCCCCGGACGTGGCATGTGTATCCGAGGCCGGCGGCGTTGTCACCCCGGGTGCCGTTGAGGAAGGCAAATCGTAACCAAGCCTGTTTCGGCTTTCGTTACGCGGCTCGGCTAGGGTCGACGGAATTTGCCATGTCCGGGGCGTCCGGTCGCGAGCGATGGGGTAGGGCTATGGGTGACAAGGACATGCGGGCCGACGATGCGGGCATGGCGATCCGGGACGCCATCACCGAAGCGGACGTCCTCGAAATGCGGCGGACGGTCTATCCCGACGGCGTGGTGACGCGCAGCGAGGCGGAACGCCTGTTCGCCCTGGATGCGGCGTCTGGCGCGGTTTGCGAGGGCTGGAACCGGTTCTTCGTCGAAGCGGTCACCGACTACGTCGTCCACCAGGAAAGGCCAGCCGGACACATTTCGGAGGACAATGCGGACTGGCTGATACGCATGGCGACGCGCGACGGCGTCGTGCAGACCTCGACCGAGCTCGAACTCCTGGTGACCGTCCTGGAGAAGGCGGCCTCATCGCCCGAGCGCCTCGGCGCTTTTGTGCTGGCCCAGGTGGCGGCCGCGGCGGTGGAGGCCAGCGGTCCCCTTGCACGGGCCGACAAGCCGGCCGGGATGATCGACGGCGAGGAAGTGGCGCTGATCCGGCGCATCCTGCACGCCGGCGGCGGCGACGGGAACATCGGCATCACCCGCGCCGAGGCCGAGGTGCTGATGACCATCAACGAGGGCACCGACCCGTTGCTCAACGACCCGTCCTGGAACGAACTTTTCGTCAAGGCGATCTGCAGCCATGTGCTCGGGCCGTCCGGACACACGACTTCGAGCCGCGAGGACGCGCTGCGCCGCGAAGCCTTCCTCGATGCGGCGCCGAGCGTCGGCGGGTTCCTGTCGCGCATGGTTTCCGGCGGGCTGGGCGCGGTGGTCGATGCCTACGCCACCGAACGCGGCACCGAGGCGGCCTGGTCCCGGCGCAATGCCGAGAGGGCGGCGCAGACCGCCGCCGCGGAGGCCGTCGATTCGGGCGAGGCGGAATGGCTGGCCGGCAGGCTCGGCACCGGACGATCGCTCCAGGAGAACGAGCGCACTCTGCTCCTGGCCATCAAGGCGTCTGCCGGCGAGGTTCATCCTGCGTTGCAGCCGTTGCTGCGGCAGGTCGCCTGACCCTCAGCGGCCGTCGCCGGAGGCCGGTCGCCGGCGGTCCAGTTCCGCCTCGAGGCGGTGGATCAGCGCGCCCGATTCGACGTGCAGAAGCTTGAGACGGTCGAGCCGCGCCGCGGCCTCGTCGTCGTCGAATTCCTCCCTCGGGCCATTGCCGATCCCGTGCAGGAGCCATGACAGGCTGACGTTGAACATTCCGGCCAGCATCGAGAACCGCGCAGCGCTCGGCTGGGACCGGTCGCGCTCCCAGGCTTCGATGCTCGAGATCTTCACGCCGAGCCGCCAGGCGGTCGTTCTCACGCTCAGCCCCGAGGCTGCGCGGGCCCGGTAGAGCCTGCCGCCGATCGTGTCGTCGTCCGGGATTCCGTCGTAGATGGTCGCGGTGTTCGGCACCGTTTCTGCCTCCATGTCTCGATGGGATTGGGTCGCCTTGCAGCCCGCCGAACATGGCCGCGTCGCTCCCCGAGCACAACCGCCTTGCCCGAAATTCCGTGCAAACTGCTGTAATATATAAAGAAAAACTTGCTCTAATGCATGTCGCCCGAAAGTGGGAACCGGTTTCGGGACAACGACATGCATCAAACCAAGAACTTAATGCGCTGCGCCTGAGTCCAATTGGACGCGACGCGCTTTAGATGCCACCGAACCAGTCGTAGCCGCGATCTTCCCAATAGCCGCCACGACCCAGGCCCATCGTGGCGAAGCTGTCGACCAGTTCGATGGCGCGGATGAATTTGGGCATCTTGTAGCCGAGTTGGCGCTCGACCCGGACGCGCAAAGGCGCGCCGTTCGAGACCGGCAGCGGCGCACCGTTGAGGCCATAGGCCAGGATCGTCTGAGGGTGCCTGGCATCGATCAGGTCGATCGAGCCGTAATATTTGACGCTGCCCGAGAGGCCGCGCTCGATCGTGTCCATACAGTGGAACACCACGTAGCGGGCCTGCGGCTTCGGCATCGCCTGGTCCAGGACGAGTGCCAGCGGCGCGCCGGTCCATTTGGCGATGCAGCTCCAGCCTTCGACGCAATCGTGGCGGGTGATCTGGGTGCGCGACGGCATGGCCTGCAGTTCGGCCAGGCCGAGCGAGAGCGGCCGTTCGACGAGACCGGTCACTTCGAGCCGCCAGTCGGCGAAACTCGCGGACTGCAGCGACTTGTAGTCCTCGTCGCTCGGCGTGATGACGCCGTTCGGCTTCTGCGGCTGTCGGATATCCGCCTCGCTGAACTCCTGCGCCAGCGAATCGCTGCCGGCGATCAGCCTCTGGATCCGGTAGGTCAGGCCGTTGGCGCTTTCCAGGACGTCGCGCAGGCCTCCGTCGCGCGGCAATCCATCCAACACGTCGCAGCCGGCGAGCGCCAGGCTCGACCCGCCAAGGGCGGCAGCGGTCAGGAACTTTCTACGGTTGATGGTGAACCCGGCCATTTCAGGCTCCTTCCCGTCCCGAGGACGTAGTGGGCTGGGGCGGGTCGGTGCGGTACCAGCCGGTGACGATCGAGCGCAGTTCGTTGAGCGGTCCGGCCGCGACGATCATCAGTATGTGGATGATGAAGAAGCCGACCAGCAGAAGCATCACCCCGAAATGGATCGTTCGCGCCGTCTGGCGACCGCCGAGCAGTTCCGGCAGCCAGGGCAGGGCGGCATTCATCGTGGGAGACATGGCAAGGCCCGTCGCGATGATCAGCGGCAACAGCACGAACAGCACGCCGCCATAGGCGAGCTTCTGCAGCGTGTTGTAGTCGCGCTGATGGTGGAAGCGCAGGCGCGCGTGGTCGGCGATGTCGCGCGGCAGGTTGCGTATGTCGCGCAGCCTCGGCAGCAGGTCGCGCACCAGATGGCCGTTGAGCAGGCTTCCCAGCAGCCAGCCGATCAGCGTGATCGACAGAATCCAGGCGAAGAAGAAATGCACGACCCGGCCGGTGCCGAGATCCTGATAGGACGGGATCGTCGCCCAGGACGGGAAGCCGCGCGCGGCCGGCTTGTCGCGGTAGGTCGACAGGCCGAGGACGCCGGTGGTGTCGAAGCGGTGGCCGAAGATCGTCGTGGTGCCGACCGGCCCATCGGGCGTGTTTTCCGCGCGCATCGACAGCACCGAATTGTCGAAGCCGAAGCCGGACTGGTCGCCGATGTAGAGGGTCGGATGGGCGTTGAAGATCTGCAGGCCCGACAGCAGCAGGAAGAACAGCGCCACGGCCCATATCCAGTGCGTCAGCCGCGTCCACAGCCGCTGGCGGTAGATCAGCCCGCCGCGCGCCGGTTTCGGCGCGGTCTCCGTCATGTCCGACGGCATCGCAAGCCTGGAAGCCATCTGCCCCTCCGTTTCGGGTCGCGCCGGTGCGGCGCAGTCTATCGCTATACGGGCTGTCGGGGCGGACTGTTTCGCCGCGCCGATGACAAATTCGTGCGCGGTGCGCGGCCTGCGCCGCCGCGGGCGAGGAGGTGGCAGCGGTGCGGGGGCGCTGATAGCTTCAGGTCGGACTTTTCGTGCGATTCGCAGCCGGCAGGATTGACAGCATGGACCTTCCCTTCGACCTCGGGCGCGGCCCGGCCGCGTTCGGCCACCGCTTCCTGATCGGCCTGCAGCAGAGCCCGGTGCTCGGCGACCATGACAAGCGGCTGCTGTCGCTGCTCAGGCCGGCCGGCGTGGTGCTGTTCCGCGCCAATTTCCTCGCCGACGCGCCCTATGAGGAATGGCTCGCCAGCCATGCGCGCCTCATCGCCGATGTCCACGAATACATCGGACGCGACGAGGTGCTGATCTGCATCGATCACGAGGGAGGCGGGGTGCTGCGCCCGCCGGCGCCGATCACGCCGTTCGCCTATGCCCAGGACTGGCCGCGCGAGGCCGCCGGCGTCGGCAGGGCGATGGGCGTCGAGCTCCGCTCGCTCGGCTTCAACGTGAATTTCGCACCGGTCGTCGACATCCATTCCAACCCCGCCAATCCGGTGATCGGGCGGCGCTCCTTCGGCCCGACGCCGGAGATCGTCGTCGATGCGGCGCGCGCCTTCCTCGACGCCATGCAGGCCGAAGGCGTTCTGGGCTGTCCCAAGCATTTCCCCGGCCATGGCGACGCCAGCGTCGACTCGCATTACGAACTGCCGGTCATCGACATCGACGAGGCGACGTTCCGGGCGCGCGAGCTGCGGGCGTTCCGGCCGTTCAGCGACGCCCGCACGCGGATGATCATGACGGCGCATATCGTGCTGCCGCGGATCGATCCGGGCGTCCCGGCGACCATGTCGCGGCGCTTCCTCACCGACATCCTGCGCAAGGAGCTGGGATTCGCCGGCGTGGTGGTCAGCGACGACCTCGGCATGAAGGCGATCTCCGCCCGGCTGGACAGACCGGAAACCTCTCTGGCGATCGTCGATGCGGCCTGCGACCTGATGTGCATGTGCGCCTATTTCGGCGACACCTCGATCATTCTGCGCATGATCGACCATGTGATGGACGGCCTGAAGCGGAAGGTTCTGACCGAGGACCGGCTCGCCGAGTCGCATGCGCGGGTCGCGGCGCTGCTGGCGGATGCGCCGAGATACGAGGTGCGGCCGCTCGGCGACCGGGTGTTCGAGGAACATGCGGCGCTGGCGCCGCTCAGACCGCGCGGCACGCCGAACACCGGCCATGGCGGGGCCGCCAAGATCTGAACGGCCTCAGCTTCCCAGCGATACTGCGAGGTTGACGGCGGCCGCCACGATGACGGCGTTGAAGAAGAACGACACGACGGCGTGCGGAAGGTTGATCTTGCGCATGTCGGTCGTGGTGAGCGCGGTGTCCGACGTCTGGGCCGTCATGCCGATGACGAAGGCGAAATAGAGGAAATCGTAGCCGCACGGCTCCTTCGTTCCGGGAAAATCCAGCCCTCGCGACGGGTTGTCTCCCTGTTTGCCGCCGTCCCAATACAGGTGGGCGTAGTGGATGGCGGCCATGGCGTGGATCGTCGCCCAGCCCAGCGTGACGGAGGTCAGGGCGAGCACCAGCTCCACAAGGCGAGGCGACGGCCGCTCGTTGATGATCTGGAAGAGCGAACCGGCGGCCACCGCCGCCGCGCCGACCGTCACCAGCAGGATCACGGCGGCCGGCAGGTCCTGGCCTCTGGCGTGGGCTCGCAGATAGGCGGGCGTCAGTCGCGGCATGAGCCAGGCGATCTGGACCAGATAGGCGGCGAAGAAGGCGTTGGCGCCGATTTCCGCGGCCAGCCCGGGTGCTGCCAGCGCCGCGGCGACGAAGGCGCCTATGCCGATGCCGGCCGCCGCGGCGAAGGAGGTGTAGCGGTTGCGGGTCATCGCGCCGCCGCGACAGCGCGGCGTGCGACCAGATCGAGCGCGCCGAGGAAGCGCGAGCGGTCCTCGCGGGTGAAACCGGCATTGTAGCCCTTGCTCTCTCCCGTCTCGCGCAGATGCTGCTTCAGGTCGCGCATCGCCACTGCCATGCCGATGTTCTCACTGGTGAACGGCTTGCCGGTCGGGCCGAGCACATGCGCGGCGAGCGTCACGGCGCGGGCGGCGAGCGGGATGTCGGCGGTGACGACGATGTCGTTGGGCCTGGTGTTCTCGACGATCCAGTCGTCGGCCGCGTCGGCGCCCTTCGGCACGACGACGTTGCGGATCATCGGATCGCGCGACGGGCGCAGTCCGCCGTTCGACACGAAGGTGACGACCAGCCCGAAGCGCTCGGCGACCCGCACCACCTCGTCCTTGACGGGGCAGGCATCGGCGTCAACCAGGATGGCAGGGTTCGAGCTGGTCATGGCAATCGATCCGGTCAAGCAGATGTCGGCGCGCATTCGCCGCGATGTTCGGCTTGCGGCGACGCCATGGCAATGACGCGCAATCCGCGCGCCCGCAAGGGGCCCGTGCCGGAGTTCACCCCGGCGGGAGGGCGAACAGGAAGGTCTTGAGCCGGGTCTCGTATTCGCCGGGATCGATCTTCCACGATTTGATATGGTCGGCCGCGGTCCTGACATAGGTCGTCGAGCCACCGCGTGCCTCAGCCAGGCCGTCGCTGGTCGCCACCGGCACGATCCGGTCGGCACTGCCGTGCGACAGAAACAGCGGCCCGGGGAATGCCGCGACTTCCGGCGTCACGTCGGCCTGCGACAGGTCTATGGAGTTGCGCCGGCCCTCGATCTTCAGCGCCACGGCGGCGACGGTGCGGGGCAGGGGAATTCCCCGTGCCCTCAGGATGGCTGCGAGCGTCGCCGCCAGGTCGATCATCGGTGCGTCCAGCACCAGGGCGTCGATATCCGCGGCCTGCGACGACCGCCGCAGGAACTGGCCGACGATCGCGCCGCCCATCGATTCGGCCACGAGCACGATCGACCGCGCGCCGCCTTCGCGGGCGAAACGCACGGCCGCGTCGAGGTCCCGCCATTCGGTCAGACCAAGCGCGTATCGGCCATCGGGCGCGGCAGGGGCTTCCGGATCGCCGCGATAGGAGATCATCAGGGTCGGCAGGCCCAGGGACCGGAGGGCCGGCAGGAAGCGATAGCCATTTTCCCGCCGCCCGCCGATGCCGTGCACGAAAATGGCCCAGCGGTCGCCCGACCGGGTCTCCGGCGCAACGAGCCAGGCCGGTGTCGGCCCGAGCTCGCCGGCCAGGTCGACCGCCTGGAAGGGATAGCCGAAGGCCAGCAAGGGGTCGCCGGAATAGCCGATATCCTCGGGGCGTCCGGCCGCCGGCTCGCCGACGCCCTGGGCAATCGGCGAGCCGATGGT
This sequence comes from Rhizobiaceae bacterium, assembly GCA_019635715.1. Lineage (GTDB taxonomy): Bacteria > Pseudomonadota > Alphaproteobacteria > Rhizobiales > Rhizobiaceae > Kumtagia. The sequence goes on from JAHBYY010000043.1 coordinate 24,556, forward strand.
GAGAACCCTGTCGGCAAAGCCGGCGACGGTCCAGACGAGCAGCGCGAAGCAGCACAGCACCGCCACGACGAAGCCGCCCCCCGCCCAGGCAAGGCGGCGTCGCCATCGGGGGGGAGGCCTGGTCACGCCGGAAGCGCCCCGGATTTCTTGGCCGTCCAGGTGGCGACGTAATCCATCAGGCCCGGCGAGAGACAGTCATAGGGTTCGAGCCCGATGGTCCTGAGCTGGGCGCGAACGCCGTCCATGCGCGACGGATCGACGCCCGACTCGATGATCGACGACACGAAGGCCGCGAAGCCGGGCGGCGACCAGCCGCTTTCGGAGAAGCGTTCGGGATGGATGAAGCTCAAACCCTTGAACGGGTGATCGCGTTCGACCGGGCCGTGCATGTGGACGCCGCAGCCGGTGCAGGCATAGCGTTGGATGAGCGCGGCCGGGTCGACCACCTTGAGCTTGTCGCCGTTCTCGCTGACGCTGACATCGCCGGTACCGGCGACGGCGACGACGGAAAACTTCGCGCCATCGGGCTTCCAGCATTTCGTGCAGCCGCAGGCGTGGTTGTGGGCGATCTGCCCCTTCACCTTCACCTTTACCGGTCTGCTGGTGCAGGCGCAGACGAGCGTGCCGCCGGAAAATCCGGCCGCCTCTTTCGGCAAGCCATTGTCGATCGCGGGATGCAGTGACTCTTTCGCGGTCATCAGGATTTCCTCCCATCAGGCCGGCGTACCGGATCGGACGCGCCGGTGACGGGAGCCTACGCCCGAAGCGTCTTCGCGCCTAGTGGAACGAATTTGACATTCGCGTTCCACCTCGACATCAGGTGGAACAGGTGAATGTCAAATTCAAAGTTCCACTAGAATCATATACTTGCTATTGGTCCTTTGATTCCGACATTTGCCCGACCTGGCCATATCAGCGGGAAGCAAATGTCGGAATCGGACCACTAGTAGACGACCACGCTGCGGATGCTCTCGCCGGCGTGCATCAGATCAAAACCCTTGTTGATGTCTTCGAGCTTCAGCGTGTGGGTGATCATCGGATCGATCTGGATCTTGCCGTCCATGTACCAGTCGACGATCTTCGGCACATCGGTGCGGCCGCGCGCGCCGCCGAAGGCGGTGCCCATCCAGGTCCGGCCGGTGACGAGCTGGAAGGGACGCGTCGAGATCTCCTGGCCGGCGCCCGCGACGCCGATGATGACCGACTTGCCCCAGCCGCGATGCGAGGCTTCCAGCGCCTGGCGCATGACCTTGACGTTGCCGGTGCAGTCGAAAGTGTAGTCGGCGCCGCCGATCTGGTCGGCGCCGCGCTTGGTCAGGTTGACCAGATAGGGAACGATGTCGCCGTCGATCTCCTTCGGATTGACGAAATGCGTCATGCCGAAGCGCTCGCCCCAGGCCTGCTTGTCGTTGTTGATGTCGACGCCGATGATCATGTCGGCACCGGCCAGCCTGAGGCCCTGGATGACGTTGAGGCCGATGCCGCCAAGGCCGAACACCACCGCGGTCGCGCCGATCTCGACCTTGGCGGTGTTGATGACGGCGCCGATGCCGGTGGTGACGCCGCAGCCGATGTAGCAGATCTTGTCGAAAGGGGCGTCCGGATTGACCTTGGCCAGCGCGATCTCCGGCAGCACGGTGAAGTTCGAGAAGGTCGAGCAGCCCATATAGTGGAAGATTTTTTCCCCGCCGATCGAGAAGCGGCTGGAGCCGTCCGGCATCAGGCCCTGTCCCTGGGTGGCGCGGATCGCCGTGCAGAGATTGGTCTTGCGCGACAGGCAGGAGGGGCAGGATCGGCATTCCGGCGTGTAGAGCGGGATGACATGATCGCCCTTCTTCAGGCCGGTGACGCCCCTGCCGACATCGACCACGACGCCGGCGCCCTCATGCCCGAGAATGGCCGGGAAAAGGCCCTCGGGATCGGCGCCGGAAAGCGTGAACTCGTCGGTGTGGCAGATGCCGGTCGCCTTGACCTCGACCAAAACCTCGCCGTCGCGCGGGCCTTCGAGGTCGACCTCCATCACTTCCAGCGGCTTTCCTGCGGCAACGGCGACAGCGGCTCGCGTCTTCATCTCGGGCTTCCTTCCGATTGTGTGCTTTGGTTCCAGATTTTTCAGGATTCCGGGGGACAGGCAAGCCCGACGCGCCTGCCGAGCAGGGTGATCGCATATGGCGACGGGCTGGCGGGTCTGCAACTGCCGCCGCCGCCCCCTCCAGGGCGAGCCGCCGGCCTCGCCCTGGAGGGGGCGGGGGGTAGCACCAAATGCGATTGCCCTGCCTCCTGAGGGGGGCGTGCGAGCCGTCAGCCGAGGAAACGGCGCAGCACGTTGGCGGTGAGCCGGGAGGCGACGGCGTCGAGCAGCAGGCACGAGCCGTAGGCGATCGAGGAGGCCGAGAAGACCGCGCCGCCGCCCCGCGCCTCGTAGATCGCCATGTCGGCGCCGCCCTCGTCGGGGTTGAGGCCGTGCGCCAGCACGATCGTCCCGGGCGGCGAGAATTCGGAGATCTTGTCCATCTCATGGCCCGATGCGCCGCCCGGACAGCGCGTATTGAGCGTCTCCCGGCCGAAGATGTCGCCCTTGCCGACGCCGGTGCCCTCGAACACCCAGTGGTCCGGCTCGACGACCTCGTAGGGCGCGCCGGTCATGACGCCGGCATGCGTATAGACCACCCCGAGCAGATTGGCTTCGCTCTCGACCCGCGCGTGGAAGCGGCTCTCGGTCAGCCCGGCTGCGACCCGGTCACGCTCGTTGCCGTTCCGGCACAGGATGGTGTCGCCGTGGATCTCGACCTCGCAGTTCATGCCGTTGCCGCCGAGATAGACGAGGCGCCCGCCTTCCTCATGGACCCATTTCTTGACCCTGAAATACATGTCGCGCGTCCAGTATTCCGGATGGGTGCTCATCACCAGAACGTCGTAGCGGCCGAGGTCGAACTGGCCGTGGTGGATATGAGTCTCGGCCCAGAAATCGTAGTCGAAACCTTCGCGCTCCAGCCAGCCGAGAACGCGCCACTCGGCAGGCGCCGCGCCGCAGGCGTATCGCCCGGCGATCATGTCGGTGACCTGCGCATCGAGCGGCACGTCGTTGATCCATTCGGGCCGGTCGAAGCTCAGCGGATCGTAGTCCTCCGCCAGGTAGTCGATGTGATCGGCGATGTTGTAGCGGTCTAGGTCCTGCCGCGAATTGACGGTCGGCACGGCCGGCAGACGGATCGGATTCACGTAGTTGTTGCGCCCGCCGAACACGTTGTAGGCGTTCCACCGGACGTTCGAGGCGAGCACGGCGACGCGGCTTTGCGGTTCCCTCGGGGCGACGATCCACGGAAAGGCGAATGTCCTGCCGCTGCGGGTGCGGATGTGGAAGTAGTGCAGGCCGCTGCGCTCCGGCGCGGCGATGTCCTGCCTGTAGATGGGATTGCCGTAGCCGATCCGGTTCCAGCGGACGCCGGTCTGCGAGAAATCCTCGTCCGGCAGGAGCTGGATGCAGGCGCGGGGGCCGAACTCGTCGAAGGCGCCGACGTCGCGCACGCGCTCCTTCTCGAGGCCGTAGCGCCACAGTTCGAGATGATAGGGCTCGGCCGAATGGACCCGGAACTCGGCGCGCTCGCCGGCGCGAACCCATTTCGGCCAAGCATAGCCGAGCGGATCGTCGGAAAGCAGCCGGAATTGCAATGGCTGCTCGACGGGCAGTTCGACGTCCGAGTGCTTCGCGCCATAGCCCGGCTTGGCGAAGGAAAAGCGGTACTTGCCCGGAGCGAGGTCGAGGCGGATCGCGCCGCTCACCGCCGTACGCGTCACCAGCGCCTGGCTGCCGCCGGTCACCTCGACCAGCACGTCGGCGAGCGCCGCATACCGTTCGTCGCTGACATAGCCGATGATCATACCGAAATCCTCCCGTTGGGCCGAAAGCCGATCCAATTCGATCAAGCGAAGATCGAACGATGTTCGTAGCTTGTGGCCAGGGTCGCAGTTCATGGGAGCGGATTTGATCAAATATGTCAACCGCGGCGCAGGCCGATGCCGGGCGATCGCGGCGCGCGCCCTTGAGCGATCAACCCGCAGCGCTTAAGACCGGGCATCGCCAGAGGGAGGCAGCACCGGCATGTTCGCAAAAATCCTCATCGCCAACCGCGGCGAGATCGCGTGCCGGGTGATCAAGACGGCGAAGCGAATGGGGATCGCTACCGTCGCGGTCTTTTCCGACGCCGACCGCGACGCCGTGCATGTGGCGATGGCCGACGAGGCCGTGCATATCGGTCCGGCGCCCGCCGCGCAAAGCTATCTCGACGCCGAGAAGATCATCGCCGCAGCCAGGCAGACCGGCGCGGAGGCCGTCCATCCCGGCTACGGATTCCTCTCCGAACGTGCCTCGTTCTGCGCCGCGCTGGAGGCGGCGGGCATCGTCTTCATCGGCCCCAAGGTCAAGGCCATCGAGGCGATGGGCGACAAGATCGAGTCGAAGAAATTCGCCAACGCGGCGAAGGTCTCCACCGTTCCGGGCTTTCTCGGGGTGATCGAGGATGCCGGACATGCCGAGCGGATCGCCGGCGAGATCGGCTACCCGGTGATGATCAAGGCGTCCGCCGGCGGCGGCGGCAAGGGAATGCGCATCGCCTGGTCGGCGGACGAGGTGCGCGACGGTTTCGACCGGGCGCGATCCGAGGCGAAGAGTTCGTTTGGCGACGACCGCGTCTTCATCGAGAAGTTCGTCGTCGAGCCGCGCCACATCGAGATCCAGGTGCTGGCCGACGCCAATGGCAACGCGATCTATCTCGGCGAGCGCGAATGCTCGATCCAGCGCCGCAACCAGAAGGTCGTGGAGGAGGCGCCGTCGCCGTTCCTCGATGCGAAGACTCGAAAAGCCATGGGCGAGCAGGCGGTGGCCCTTGCCAGGGCGGTCGACTATCAGAGCGCCGGCACGGTCGAGTTCATAGTCGACAAGAACCGGAATTTCTATTTCCTTGAAATGAATACGCGATTGCAGGTCGAGCATCCGGTGACCGAGTTGATCACCGGCATCGATCTTGTCGAGCAGATGATCCGGGTGGCGGCCGGGGAATCCCTGAGAATCAGGCAGGAAGATGTGGAGCTGAACGGCTGGGCGATCGAAAGCCGCCTCTACGCCGAGGATCCCTATCGCAACTTCCTGCCGTCGATCGGCCGGCTGACGCGCTATCGGCCGCCGGAGGAGGGCCGTTTCGGCGAGGTGATCGTGCGCAACGACACCGGCGTGACCGAAGGCTCGGAGATCTCCATGTTCTACGATCCGATGATCGCCAAGCTCTGTACCTGGGCGCCGGGCCGGGCCGAGGCGATCGACGCCATGTCGGACGCGCTGGACGAGTTCGTCGTCGACGGCATCGGCCACAACATCCCGTTCCTCGCGGCCCTGATGGCGCATCCCCGCTGGCGGTCGGGCGACCTGTCGACCGCCTTTATCGCCGAGGAGTATCCGGACGGGTTCTCGCCGATGCAGCCGGCGGAGAACGAGAAGGCGGTCATCGCCTGCGTCGCCCTCGCGGTCGAATTGCTGCGCCGCGATCGTCTGGACCGGCTTGCGGGACGCCTGGCGCCGCATCCAGGGACGCTTCAGGCCGAGTGGGAGGTGAAGATCGACGGCGACTATCTGCCGTTGAGGCTGGGAGAGGGCATCGTGTCGATCCCGATGGAGATCGACATGGCGGTGAACGGAGGCAAGCCGCTGGCGGTCGCATCGGGATGGAGGCCGGGCGAGGCGGTCTGGCGTGGCAGCGTCGGCGGCCGTTCCGTGTCGGCCCAGCTCCGGCCCATTCAGAACGGCATGCGGATCGACTGGAAAGGCCTGTCGGTGACGGCGCGCGCCATGCTGCCGCGCGTCGCGGCGCTCGACAGGCTGATGCCGGTCAAGGTGCCGCCGGACACGTCGAAGATGCTGCTCTGTCCGATGCCGGGCCTGGTCGTCTCGATCGCCGTGGGCGAGGGGCAGGAGGTCAAGGCCGGCGACGTGCTGACCGTGGTCGAGGCGATGAAGATGGAGAACGTGCTGCGCGCCGAGCGCGACGCGGTGGTCTCGAAGGTGAACGCCAAGCCCGGCGACAGCCTGGCGGTGGATGCGGTGATCATGGAGTTTGCCTGAAATGGTGGCTGCGCTGGGCCAGGCGGCGGTGCTCTTCGATCTCGACGGGACGCTGACCGACCCCTTCGTCGGCATCACGCGGTCGATCGACTACGCCTTGACCGGCCTCGGCCGTGTCTCGCCGCCGCCGGAGGATCTGCGCTGGTGCATCGGGCCGCCGTTGCGCGCGTCGTTCCAGGTCCTGCTGGACACGGAGGACGACGCGTCGCTGGCAGAGGCGGTTCGGCTCTACCGAGAGCGCTACGCCGACCTTGGCAAGTTCGAGAACACGCTGATCGACGGTATCCCGGACACTTTGGCTGTTTTGCACGGGAAGGGCGCCTACCTCTCCGTCGCGACTTCGAAGCTGAAGACCTATGCCGGCGAGATCGTCGAGCATTTCGGTCTGCGCGGCTGGTTCCACGTCGTGCACGGCAGCGAACTCGACGGCAGGAACTCGGCAAAGGCGGATCTGATCGGCCATATCCTGACCGCCGAAGGGATCGATCCGCGCCGCAGCGTGATGATCGGCGATCGCTCCCACGATGTGGTCGGGGCGGCCGCGCACGGCATTCCGACGATCGGCGTCGCCTGGGGCTATGCGGTGCCGGGCGAGCTGGAGGAGGCGGGCGCGGTGGCAATCGCGCACCGCCCCGACGAATTGCCGGTTCTGATCGACGGCGTCCTGCGACGTTCGTGAGCCGGTCGGCTACACCTGCGCATAGAAAGTCTTGTTGACTATCTGCCAGCGCATGCCGTCGTTCAGCAGCGTCAGATAGTCGGTGAACCGCACGCCGAAGTAGTCGTCGGCAAGCTTCACCAGGGCGATGTCGCCCGCGACGTCGGTCGACAGAATCTCCCAGTAGTACGGCTCATTCGCCGGGGCCGCTCCAGCTTTCTCGCATGCGGCGATAAATTCCTCCAAGGACGACCATTCGAGGCTACCTTCCCAGTGGCCGATTACATTGGCCTTCGGGTGGAACGCCCTGCGAAGCTGGTCCGGATTTGCGAAGATCATTCCGTCGAGATAGTCGCGGACCGCCCGTTCGACTGCCTGTAGCTCTCCACTCGTTTGGGACATGGTCGGTCGACCTTCCTCACATTCTGTCGTGTCGATTTCGCCTGCGCATGGCCTGATGGCGGAGATAGTTGGGGGTGGCCAGGCTCGGCGAGCATTGTTACTGGACTTGCGGCAGGCAGTCCAAAATTATGTTGCCTTGCGGCGAGTCAGCATAGGGTAAGGCAATGGCGAGCGACAGACCACCGCGCGATCCGCTGAAGCGTGAGGCGCAGGCTCGCGACAAGGCCGCTACCCCCGCCGCGGTCGCCCGCCCGTTCGTGCACCTGCGCGTCCACTCGGCCTATTCCCTCCTCGAAGGAGCGCTGCCGGTCGGCAAGATCGTCGGACATGCGCTGAAGGACCGCGCACCGGCGATCGCCATCACCGACACCAACAACTTGTTCGGGGCGCTCGAATTCGCCAACAAGACGACGAAGGACGGCATCCAGCCTTTGGTCGGCTGCCAGTTCGACCTGGCCTTCGGCGGCGAGCCGGTGGAGGGCAGCCGGGGCGGACAGCGCCGCGCCGGCGTCGAACACAATCCGCTGGTGCTGCTGGCGGCGACCTCCGAGGGCTACGCCAATCTCGTGCGGCTGGTCAGCCGCGCCTATCTCGACGGCCCGCCGGGCGAGGCGATCCGCGTCTCCAGCGAATGGCTCGAGGAGTTGGGCTCCGGGCTGATCTGCCTGACCGGCGGGCCGCGAGGGCCGCTCGGCGCGGCGCTGAAGTTCGACCATGCCGACCTTGCCGAGAGCCGGCTGCTGAGGCTCAAGGCGATCTTCGGCGACAGGCTCTATGTCGAGCTGGAACGGGTCGGCGGCTGGGACCGTCGCCTGGAGGCGGCGATGGTCGACCTTGCCTATCGCCACGAACTGCCGCTGGTCGCCACCAATGAGGCATTCTTCTCGTCGCGCGACGATTTCGAGGCGCACGACGCGCTGATCGCCATCGCCGAAGGGTCGGTCGTCGCGTCGGACGACCGCCGCCGCCTGTCGCCGGACAACTACCTGAAGAGCCAGGCCGAGATGTCGTTGCTGTTCGCCGATCTGCCGGAAGCGATCGACAACACGGTCGAGATCGCCATGCGCTGCTCCTACTATCCGAAGAAGCGCGCGCCGATCCTGCCGCGCTTCACCGGCAGCGGCGACGACGCCGAGCGCGCCGAGGTCGAGGAACTGCGCCGCCAGGCGCGCGAAGGGCTTTCGACGCGCTTCGCCACCGTCGGCATGACGGAGGGCTATACGGAGGATCAGTACCGCGAACGGCTGGAGTTCGAGCTCGGCATCATCGAGCGCATGAAGTTTCCCGGCTACTTCCTCATCGTCGCCGACTTCATCAAATGGGCGAAGGCGCATGGCATTCCGGTCGGTCCGGGGCGCGGTTCTGGTGCGGGCTCGTTGGTCGCCTACGCGCTGACCATCACCGACATCGACCCGCTGCGCTTCTCGCTGCTGTTCGAACGCTTCCTCAACCCCGACCGCGTGTCGATGCCGGACTTCGACATCGACTTCTGCCAGGACCGCCGCGAAGAGGTGATCCGCTACGTTCAGTCCAAATACGGGCGCGACCAGGTCGGCCAGATTATTACGTTTGGTACTCTTCAAGCCCGCGCGGTGCTGCGCGATGTCGGCCGCGTGCTGCAGATGCCGTATGGGCAGGTCGACCGGCTGTGCAAGATGGTGCCGCAGAACCCGGCCAACCCCGTCAAGCTCGCCGACGCCATCGCCAACGAGCCGCGCTTCGCCGAGGAGACGGAGAAGGAGCCGATCGTCGCCACGCTGCTCGACATGGCGCAGAAGCTCGAGGGGCTCTACCGGCACGCTTCGACCCATGCCGCCGGCATCGTCATCGGCGACAGGCCTCTGTCGGAATTGGTGCCGATGTACCGCGATCCGCGCTCCGACATGCCGGTGACCCAGTTCAACATGAAGCTGGTGGAGGAGGCAGGGCTGGTGAAGTTCGACTTCCTCGGCCTGAAGACGCTGACCGTGCTGGAGACGGCGGTGAAGCTGATCCGCCGGCGCGGCATCGACATCGACCTGGCGAAATTGCCGCTGGACGACCCGAAGACCTACGAGATGCTGTCGCGCGGCGAGGTGGTCGGCGTCTTCCAGGTGGAATCGGCGGGCATGCGCAAGGCGCTGATCGGCATGAAGCCGGACCGCATCGAGGACATCATCGCGCTGGTGGCGCTCTACCGGCCGGGGCCGATGGAGAACATCCCGACCTACAATGCCCGCAAGCACGGCGAGGAGGAGATCGCCTCGATCCATCCGATGATCGACCATCTGGTGAAGGAGACGCAGGGCGTCATCGTCTACCAGGAACAGGTGATGCAGATCGCGCAGGAACTGTCGGGCTATTCGCTCGGCGAGGCCGACCTGCTGCGCCGCGCCATGGGCAAGAAGATCCGCGCCGAGATGGACGCGCAGCGCGTGCGTTTCGTCGAGGGCGCGGTGAAGAACGGGCTGACCAAGCCGCAGTCCGATTTCATCTTCGACCTGCTGGCGAAGTTCGCCGACTACGGCTTCAACAAGAGCCACGCGGCTGCCTACGCCGTCGTCTCCTACCAGACCGCCTATCTGAAGGCGCATCATCCGGTGGAGTTCCTGGCCGCGTCGATGACGCTCGACATGAGCAACACGGAGAAGCTGGCGGATTTCCGCCAGGACGCGCTCAGGCTCGGCATCGACGTCGTGCCGCCATCGGTGCAGACCTCGTTTCGCGACTTCGAGGTCGACGGCAACCGCATCTTCTACGCGCTGGCCGCCATAAAGGGCGTCGGCGATGCCGCCGTCCATCACATCGTCGAGCGGCGGGCCGAGCGTCCGTTCGACAGCCTGGAGGATTTTGCCCAGCGGATCGACCCGAAGATCGTGGGAAAGCGCGTCTTCGAAAGCCTGATCCTGGCCGGTGCGCTGGATTGCTTCGGCAAGGACCGGGCCGTGCTGTTCGCCGGCGTCGAGGCGATCATGGCGGCGGCTTCGTTCGCTCACTCGAACGCGACGAGCGATCAGGCCGACATCTTTCTGATGTGCGCCGCGGTTTCGAAGCCCGAAGCGATCCGGCTGCCCGCCGTCGACCCCTGGCTGCCGGCAGAACGCCTGCACAAGGAGTTCCTGGCGGTGGGCTTCTATCTGTCGGCGCATCCGCTCGACGAATACAGAGCCGCGCTGACCAAGATGCGGGTGCAGAGCTGGAGCGATTTCTCCATCGCGGTGAAGCGCGGCGCGACCGCCGGGCGGCTTGCCGGAACCGTGACGTCCAAGCAGGAGCGCAAGACACGCACCGGCAACAAGATGGGCATCGTAATGTTCTCCGACCAGTCCGGCCAGTTCGAGGCGGTGATGTTCTCCGAGACGCTGGCGCAATATCGCGACCTGCTGGAAGCGGGCCGCTCGGTGGTGCTCACGGTCGCTGCCGAGAATCGCCCGGAAGGCGTCAGCCTGCGCATCCAGACGGCCCAGTCGCTGGAGGACGAGGCGAGCAAGGTCCAGAAGTCGCTGCGCATCTATGTGCGCGATGCGGCGCCGCTGGGGACGCTGGCGTCGCAGCTCGGCGTGCGCGGCGACGGGCAGGTGAGCTTCATCGTGCTGAAGCCGGACGCCGCCGGCGAGATCGAGGTGTCGCTGCCGGACCGCTATCGCATCTCGCCGCAGATCGCGTCGGCCATGCGCGCCGTTCCGGGCGTGGTCGAGGTCGAACTGGTCTGACGTCTGGCATCGGTGGTTCTGCCGCGCTATGCAGCGGGCGACACCGAACTCGAAGGAGAATGCGATGAGCCATCCGGCTTTGACGGCAGGCGCCGTCGCCGTCGTCACGGGCAGTGCCGGCGGCATCGGGCTCGCGGCGGCGACCCGCTTCGCCGAGCTCGGCCTGAAGCTGTGCCTGGCCGACCGCGACGCTTCGCGCCTGGCGTCGGCGGAAGACGCAGTGAAGGCCGCGGCACCCGGCGCCGACGTGTTCTCCCGCGTCACCGACGTGAGCCGGGCAGAGGACATCGAGGCGCTGGAGGCGGTGGTCCGCGCACGCTTCGGCGGAACCGACGTCCTGATGAACAATGCGGGCATCCAGCCGGGCAGCTCGATGTTCGGCCCGTCGGAGAACTGGCATAGCGTGCTCGATGTCAATCTCTGGGGCGTCGTCAACGGCAGCCGGATCTTCGCGCCCCACATGATCGCGCGCGGCCGGCCGGGCCTCATCATCAATACCGGTTCCAAGCAGGGCATCACCACCCCGCCCGGCGATCCCGCCTACAACGTCTCCAAGGCAGGGGTTAAGGCCTTCACCGAGGCGTTGCAGCACGAGTTGCGCAACACGCCGGGCGCGCAAATCTCGGCGCATCTCCTGATCCCCGGCTTCGTCTTCACCGAGCTCACCCGCAACGGCCGCATCGAGAAGCCGACGGGGGCCTGGACGCCGCAGCAGACGGTCGATTTCATGCTGGAAAGCCTGGCGCGGGGCGACTTCTACATACTCTGCCCGGACAACGATGTGCCGCGCGCGCTCGACGAGCGGCGTATCCTGTGGGCCGCCGGCGACATCGTCGAGAACCGGCCGCCGCTGTCGCGCTGGCACGGCGGCTATGACGATGCGTTCGCGGATTTCGCCAAGCGGCGGAGCTGAGCGCGTTTCTCGCCCGCTGCGAGCGGGTGGCGCGCCGGCGCGACGGCGACTATATGGAGGCCGACGCAACCGCATCGCAGCGCTGGGCCGCAGCCAGGCATGAAACACGACCCGACCCTCGCCGTCGCGCCGATGATCGACTGGACGGACCGGCACTGCCGGTTCTTCCATCGGCAACTGACGCGGCGCGCCCGTCTCTATACCGAGATGATCGTGGCGGACGCCGCCGTTCACGGCGATCGCCTGAGGCTGCTGGGTTTTGACGCCGCCGAACATCCGGTGGCGCTGCAGCTCGGCGGGTCGGATCCGGCGAAGCTGGCCGAGGCAGCGCGCATCGGCGAGGGCTTCGGCTATGACGAGATCAACCTGAACTGCGGCTGCCCGTCGGACCGTGTGCAGTCGGGCACATTTGGCGCGTGTCTCATGAGGACGCCCGAGGTGGTCGGCCGCTGCGTCGAGGCGATGAAACACGCGGTCGGTCTGCCGGTGACGGTCAAATGCCGGATCGGCGTCGACGACCAGGATAGCGGGCCGGCGCTGGATGCGCTTGCCGACGCGGTATTCTCGGCCGGCTGCGACGGCCTCTGGGTGCATGCGCGAAAAGCCTGGCTGCAAGGGCTGAGCCCGAAGGAGAACCGCGAGATCCCACCGCTCGACTATGGTCGCGTCGGGCGGCTGAAGGCGCGAATGCCGGACCGCTTCATCGGCATCAATGGCGGCATCGGCTCGCTTTCGGAGGCCGCCGACCATCTTCGGCACCTCGACGGCGCGATGATCGGGCGCGCCGCCTATCAGACGCCCGCCATGCTGGCCGCCGTCGATGGACTGCTCGAAGGAAAGCCCAACCCGGAGACCGACCTTTTCGCCCTGCTCGAACCGATGGCCGACTATGCGGCGCGTCACATTCATGCCGGCGGGCGGCTGTCGCATGTGGCGCGTCACATGGTCGGGCTGTTTCATGGCCGCGCAGGCGCCCGCCGCTTCAGGCAGATCCTGTCCGAGGATGCCGCGAAACCCGGGGCAGGGGTCGAGGTGCTGCGCCGCGCCTTCGCCGCGGTCGCCGAGGCCGAAGCCGCGCGCGCCGCCTGAGGCCGCGCCGACCCGTCAGTTGCCGGGCACGGCGCAGATCGCCGAGCGGGTCAGGAATCGCCTCTCGCGGCCATTGTCGAGCGAGAACATTCCGCCGCGGCCGGGAACCACGTCGAGGATCAGGTCGGTGTGCTTCCAGACCTCGAACTGCGACTGCGAGATGTAGACCGGCGTCTCGCCGATCGTGCCGAGGAGCACGTCGCGATCGCCGACGATGAAATCGCCGCGCGGATAGCACATCGGCGACGAGCCGTCGCAGCAGCCTCCCGACTGGTGGAACAGCACAGGGCCATGGTCGGCGACGATCTCGTCGAGCAGGGCGATGGCGGCCTGCGTGGCGGAGACTTTGTCGAGCGCGATGCGTTGGGACATGGGTGGCTCCGGAGTTGTGGCCAGCGTTCCTCTCCCCGCCACTTGCGGGGAGAGGATGCCGGCAGGCAGGTGAGGGGCGGCGCCGGCGCTGCAACGATTGCGCTGCCCCTCATCCGTCACGCCGCGACACCTTCTCCCCGTGAACGGCAGGACTATCGCATATGGCGGTGGGCAGCGGGTCGGCGGCTGCCTACCCCAACCCCCACCAGGGCGAGCCACCGGTCTCGCCCTGGTGGGGGTTGCCTCAAATGCGATTTCCCTCCGTGAACGGGGAGAAGGAAAAGGCGCTCCTCAGAAGAAGCCGAGCTTCTTCGGGCTGTAGCTGACCAGAAGGTTCTTGGTCTGCTGATAATGGTCGAGCATCATCTTGTGGGTCTCGCGCCCGATGCCGGACTGCTTGTAGCCGCCGAAGGCCGCATGGGCGGGGTAGGCGTGGTAGCAATTGGTCCAGACGCGGCCTGCCTGGATGGCGCGGCCGAAGCGGTAGGCACGCGTCCCGTCGCGCGTCCAGACGCCGGCGCCGAGGCCGTAGAGCGTGTCGTTGGCCACCGACAGGGCCTCGTCGTCGTCCTTGAAGGTCGCGACCGAAACCACCGGTCCAAAAATCTCCTCCTGGAAGACGCGCATCTTGTTGGTGCCCTTGAATACGGTCGGCTGCACGTAGTAGCCGCCGGCCAGGTCGCCGGGCAGCTCGCTGCGGCCGCCGCCGGCCAGAACCTCGGCACCTTCCTGTTTGCCGATGTCGAGATAGGAGAGAATCTTCTCCAACTGCTCCGACGAGGCCTGCGCACCGATCATCGTCGTCGGGTCGAGCGGATCGCCCTGAACGATGGCGTCGACCCGCTTCAGCGCTTTCTCCATGAACTTGTCGTAGATCTTCTCGTGAACCAGCGCGCGGCTCGGGCAGGTGCAGACCTCGCCCTGGTTGAGCGCGAACATGACGAAGCCTTCGATCGCCTTGTCGAGGAAGTCATCGTCCTCGGCGGCGACGTCCTGGAAGAAGATGTTCGGGCTCTTGCCGCCCAGTTCCAGCGTCACCGGGATCAGGTTCTGGCTTGCATACTGCATGATCAGCCGGCCCGTCGTCGTCTCGCCGGTGAAGGCGATCTTGGCGATA
>JAHBYY010000044.1 GCA_019635715.1 Rhizobiaceae bacterium
CGGCATGACCACCTTTACCCCCACCAGCGCTACCGAAGTCCTCGATACCGTCGCCTGGGCCGCCGCCGTAGGTTCGCCGCTCGAAATTGTCGGGCAAGGGTCGAAGCGGCCCATCGGCCGTCCCATCCAGGCCGAGCACACGCTCGATCTCTCAGCCCTGACCGGCGTCACCCTCTACGAACCGGAGGAGCTGGTGCTTTCGGCGCGCGCCGGCACGCCGATCGCGGAGATCGAGGCCCTGGTCGCGTCTAGGGGACAGGAGCTCGCCTTCGAGCCGATGGACTACGGGCCGCTGCTCGGCAAGGAGGCGGGGCGCGGCACCATAGGCGGCGTCCTGGCCGCGAACCTGTCGGGACCACGTCGTCTCAAGGCGGGCGCGGCGCGTGATCACGTGCTCGGCATCCACGCCGTTTCGGGCCGTGGCGAGGCGTTCAAGTCGGGCGGACGGGTCGTCAAGAACGTCACCGGCTACGATTTGTCGAAGGTCATGGCCGGGTCGTGGGGAACGCTCGCCGTGGTCACCGACGTCACCTTCAAGGTGCTGCCGGCCGCCGAGACCGAGACGACGCTGCTGCTGCGCGGCCTGCTCGACGACGCGGCCGTGGCGGCGATGGCGCTCGCGGCCGGGTCGCCCGCCGAGATCTCCGGCGCGTCGCATCTGCCCGACATGGCAGCCGCGACGGTTCCGCGACTGTCGGGTGCCTCGGCCACTTTAATCCGCGTTGAAGGCTTCGGGCCGTCGGTGGCCTACCGTATCGCCCACCTTCGCGGCCTGTTCGGCGACACGGGCAGGATCGAGGAGGTTTCCGGCGACGAGTCGCGGGCGATCTGGCGCGCCGTGCGCGACTGCCTGCCCTTCGCCGACGGCACGGAAAGGCCTGTTTGGCGGATTTCCATGGCGCCGGGCGCCGGCCACCAGATGGCGATGGCGCTGCGCATGCAGGCCGCCGCCGAGATCTTCTACGACTGGGCGGGCGGGCTGATCTGGGTGAAGATGCAGGGCGATCCGGGCGCGGAACTCGTGCGCGGCCTTGTCCGCAAATTCGGCGGCGGCCATGCCACGCTGGTGCGGGCGACCGCTTCCGAACGCGCCGCCGTTTCTGTGTTTACACCGCAGCCGCAGGCCCTTGCGGCGCTGTCCGCGCGCCTCAAGGAGCAGTTCGACCCCAAGGGCATCCTCAATCCGGGGCGGATGGGATAGAATTCAGACATGCAGTTCGGAGGTTGCAATGATGAACGACCTTTTTGAAACGAAGCCTGAAGTGGTCAGTGGAGCGCTCGTCTTCAAAGGCACGCGCATCCCCGTGGAAATTCTATTCGAGAATCTGGCGGCGGGTGTCCCGTTGGATGAAATCCTGGAAAGCTATCCCGCGATCGGCCGGGAGCGTGCAGAGGCCGCCATCATGCTGGCTGTTCGCCAGTTCGAGCGCGACGCGGCGTGAAGAGGGTCTTACTTGATGAAGGGGTTCCAAACCCGCTCGCGGCAAAACTCCGAGCACTGAGCGTCGATGCAACCGCATTCCCGAACGAGTGGAAACAGTTGTCGAACGGCAAGCTCATGGATGCGGTCGTGGAGAATGGCTTTCAGGTTTTGATTACCAACGACAAGAATATTCCATACCAGCAGAACATCTCATCCCGGCCGATGGCGGTTCTGGTTTTGCCCACGAACCATCTGCGCGACGTGCTTGCAATGGCGACGGAAATTGCCGCGGCCGTAGGTATGGTCGAGATCGGCAGTTCATACTTGCTGGAAAGATCGGGCCGATTGTCGAGTAGTCCGCCAGACAAGGGTCGGTTCACGTAACATGCAGACCAATTTCACCCCCTCCCAGCTCGCCGACCCGCATGTCGCGGAGTCGGAGAAGATCCTGCGCAAATGCGTGCATTGCGGCTTCTGCACGGCGACCTGTCCGACCTATGTGACGCTCGGCAACGAACTGGATTCGCCGCGTGGACGAATTTACCTGATCAAGGACATGCTGGAAAACGGCCGGCCGGCCGACACGGAGATTGTCACCCACATCGATCGCTGCCTGTCCTGCCTGTCCTGCATGTCGACCTGCCCGTCGGGCGTCAACTACATGCACCTGGTCGACCACGCCCGCGCCCATATCGAACAGACCTACACGCGGCCGTTGCCGCAGCGGCTGATCCGCTCCCTGCTCGCGGCGACGCTTCCCTATCCCGCCCGGTTCCGCGCCGCGCTGAAGCTTGCCGCGCTCGGCCGGCCGTTCGCAGGCATGTTGGCGCGCGTTCCGGCCCTGAGACCGCTGGCCGCCATGCTGGCGCTGGCCCCGAAACGCGTTCCGGACGCATCGCCGTCCTCGTCGCCCGGCCGGCACCCGGCGACGGGCCAGCGGCGGGCTCGCGTTGCGTTGCTGACCGGCTGTGCCCAGTCTGTGTTGGAGCCCGGCATCAACGAGGCGACGATCCGGCTGCTGACCCGGCTCGGCGTCGAGGTGATCGTGCCCAAGGGCGAGGGCTGCTGCGGCTCGCTGGTCCATCACATGGGGCGCGAGCAAGCGGCGCTTCAGGCGGCGCGCGACAATGTCGACGCCTGGACGCGCGAGGTCGACGGCGAGGGGCTCGACGCCGTCGTCATCACCGCTTCCGGCTGCGGCACGACGATCAAGGATTACGGCTACATGCTGCGCCTCGATCCGGCCTATGCGCAAAAGGCGGCGCGAATCTCTGCGCTGGCAAAGGACGTTACCGAATATCTGGATACGATCGACCTGCCGGAGCCGGCGGTCAGGAGCGGCGCGGTCGTCGCCTACCATTCCGCCTGCTCGATGCAGCACGGCCAGAAGATCACCCGCCAGCCCAAGGCGCTGCTGCAGAAGGCCGGTTTCGTGGTGAAGGAGCCGCGCGAGGGCCACCTGTGCTGCGGCTCCGCCGGCACCTACAACATCATGCAGCCGGAGATCGCCGCAAAGCTGCGCGACCGCAAGGTGAAGAACATCGAGGCGACCGGGGCGGCCCTGATCGCAACGGGCAATATCGGCTGCATCACCCAGATCGCCGGCGCAGCCAAACTGCCGGTGGTTCACACCGTGGCCCTGCTCGACTGGGCTTATGGCGGGCCGAAGCCGATCAATCTCTGAGTTCATCAACGCGGAAGGGCAGCGCGGTCGCCCGCGCTGCCCTCGCCCCCGGTCTGGAAGCAGCCCCCGCAGCTTCCATGGGCCGCGTCCTTGTCGCGGCGCTGGCCCGCCCCCGATTTCCGGTCTCAGATCACCTTGACGGTCGTACCCACCGGCACCCGCTCGAACAGGTCGACGACATCCTCGTTGCGCAGCCGGATGCAGCCCGACGACACGTTGGTGCCGATCGTCCACGGCGCATTGGTGCCGTGGATGCGATAGAGAGTCGACCCCAGATACATGGCGCGCGCGCCGAGCGGATTCTCCGGACCGCCGGCCATGAAGGTCGGCAGGTCGCGGCCCTTCTGGCGCTCGCGCGCGATCATCTCCGCCGGCGGGCGCCAGTCCGGCCATTCGGCTTTGCGGGTGATCTTCTCGCTGCCCGTCCAGACCATGCCTTCCTTGCCGACGCCGACGCCGTAGCGGCGCGCCTGGCCGTTGCCCTGGACGAGGTAGAGGAACTTCGCGGCCGTATCGATGACGATCGTGCCGGGCTTCTCCGAACCGCTGTAGTCGACCTGCTGCGGCAGGTAGACGGGGTCCATCTGCGGCTGGATCTGCTTGCGGCGCGGCGCGGGCACGGCGGCCGTCTGCACCTGGTCGGGCGACGACCAGAGCGGGCGGATCCGGCGCTCCGCCTGCTGGGTCCGCGGCTGCTGGACACGCCGCATCGGCTGGACCTGCGTGGCATAGCCCTGCGGGCGCCGCGCCACGACGCGTCCCGGCTGGCGGCCGAGCTGGATGACCCACGGCGCCGACAGGTCCGGGCTGACCACCACCGGCGGCATCTCGCGGTAGCGGTCGTTGGCGATGGCCGGCGCGCTGGCGAGCGCCACGAGCGCGGCGGTGCTGAGAAGGATGATCCTGTTCATGTTACGCATACCCGACGAAGTGCAATCCTGACTTGTCGACGGAGGTTCCGTCGCGTGATGTCAGGAGCCTGGCGCCCAAACCGGAATCGAATGGTGAATCGGATTGCCTCGAATGCCGGCTTTTCCATAAAGGTTTTGGTGTGGTTACCGGCCGGTTCAGCAAGACGGTAAAGGCCGGATGAAGGGTGCTGCCTGGCCGTTAACGCCTTGCGGCGCGCTATTGGAGAGAATGCGATGAGCGGATTGCTGGCCGGCGCCGACGGGGTCGTGCGCTGTTTCTGGGCAGGCGACCTGCCCGACTACCAGCGCTATCACGACGAGGAGTGGGGGCGTCCGGTGGTCGACGACCGCCGGCTGTTCGAGAAGA
This sequence comes from Rhizobiaceae bacterium, assembly GCA_019635715.1. GTDB lineage: Bacteria > Pseudomonadota > Alphaproteobacteria > Rhizobiales > Rhizobiaceae > Kumtagia. The sequence goes on from JAHBYY010000044.1 coordinate 4,386, forward strand.
TCTGCCTGGAGGGGTTCCAGTCGGGCCTGTCCTGGCTGACCATCCTGCGCAAGCGCGACAACTTCCGCGCCGCCTTCGCCGGTTTCGATGTCGCCAAGGTCGCCGCCTTCACCGAGGCCGATATCGAGCGCTGCCTTGCCGATCCGGGCATCGTGCGCCACCGCGGCAAGATCGTCTCGACCATCAACAATGCGAAGCGGGCGCTCGAACTGGTCGAGGAGGCCGGCTCGCTCGCCGCCTGGTTCTGGAGTTTCGAGCCGAAACCCGAGCAGCGACCCGGCACGCTCGACCACGCGACGCTCGTCGCCATGCCGAAGACCGACATCTCGACCCGCATCTCGAAGGAGTTGAAGAAGCGCGGCTGGACCTTCGTCGGACCGACGACAATCTACGCCTTCATGCAGGCCATGGGACTAGTAAACGACCACATCGAGGGATGCCACTGCCGGGCCGTGATCGAGCGGCAGAGGGAAGGGTTTGTGAGGCCGGGGTAGCGGCTACGAGGGTGCGTCCTTCGAGGCTCGCCCGCGGAGGACTGCGCAACGACCTTAAGGTCTCGCGGGCTCGCACCTCAGGATGAGGGGCGTTGCGAAATGCCGACACTCAAATTGCTAGAGGCCGACGCTTGAGAGGAGTCGCAAGCTCCAGCAGTCCTCATCCTGAGGTGCGAGCCCGCAAAACGATGGCCATTTGACTGGAACATCTGCGGGCGAGCCTCGAAGGACGCACCGAAAGACGCACCGAAACGTCATCGTATCCGCTACCCTGCACCCCCTCCCACGATTGTGTGGAAGAGGGTGCCGGCGTGCAGCCTTGGGAGGCGCATGGGCGGTCCGGCGCTCAGGCGAGGAGACGGCTCCCCGAAAGCACGAAGGCGGCGATGACGACCGCGACGGAGGCAAGGGCCGGATAGAGCACGAGCAGGACCGTCAGCACGGCACGGCCGATCTGGTCCTGCGCCTGGGTGGTCTCGTCGACGGCCAGCCCGAAGCCGCCGGGCGCGCCCGTCGGGGCGGTCGCGGCGATGCCGGTGTTCTTGACGAGGGCAGACATGATCCTGACTTTCCAGATTTCGTTGCAACGGTTTTCGCGCCGGGCGGTAACGACGCAATGTCGCGGCGAACCCGTCCGTGTATCGTTATCGTATCGGATTTCGGTGGTTTTCCGGCCGCTAGGCGGCAATTCGGCGGAAATGTGGCGGCACCCCGCCGCAGGTCTTAACGATTGGTAAACGCCTTGCCGCTTAAGGCCGCTTGGGCTAGAGCGCGCGCGAAGTGTTGTGGGGCAGTTGCCCACACGGAAGGACGGCGGGACCATCATGGCGGGCAACGAGAAGACAAAGGCGCGGCAGCCGCGCGGCTTCGCCGACCGCTTTCCCGACGAAATCCGGGCGCTGGAAAAGATGATGGCGAAGATCCGCGCCGTCTACGAGCTCTACGGCTTCGAGCCCTTCGACCAGCCGCTGATCGAATACACCGACGCGCTCGGAAAATTCCTGCCCGACCAGGACCGGCCGAACGAGGGCGTCTTTTCGTTCCAGGACGACGACGAGCAATGGCTGTCGCTGCGCTACGACCTGACCGCGCCGATGGCCCGCTTCGTCGCCGAGAATTTCGAAAAGCTGCCGAAACCGTTCCGGTCGTACAAGTCGGGCTGGGTATTCCGCAACGAGAAGCCGGGCCCGGGCCGCTTCCGCCAGTTCATGCAGTTCGATGCCGACACGGTCGGTGCGCCGGGCGTCGCCGCCGACGCCGAAATGGCGATGATGATGGCCGACGTCATGGAGGCGCTGGGCATCGAGCGCGGCCAGTATGTGATCCGGGTCAACAATCGGAAGGTGCTGGATGGCGTGCTGGAGGCGATCGGGCTCGGCGGCGACGGGAACGCCGCGCGCCGGCTGATCGTGCTCAGGGCGATCGACAAGCTGGACAAGTTCGGGCCGGAGGGGGTTCGGTTGCTGCTCGGCCCGGGTCGATGGGATGGCGGCAAGGAAGGCGAGGGGGATTTTACCAAGGGCGCGGGGCTCAACGAGGAACAAGCTGAACGAGTCTTAGGCCTTTTGGAGACTGGCCTAGAGGCGGAAGATGAGTTCGCAACACTCGCGCGATCAAAGATTTTGGCCACCCCAAGCACCAACGGTGCGAACGGGGTAGATGAACTTGTCGAAATAGCGAAATTGGCTCGCGCTGCTGGTTACGGCTCCGATCGCATCCGCATCGATCCCTCCGTCGTCCGCGGTCTCGAATACTACACCGGCCCCGTCTTCGAGGCCGAGCTGCTGGCCGAAATCCCCAATGAGGACGGCCAGATCGTGCGCTTCGGCTCGGTCGGCGGCGGCGGGCGCTATGACGGGCTGGTGTCGCGCTTTCGCGGCGAGCCGGTGCCGGCCACCGGCTTCGCCATCGGCGTCTCGCGCCTGATGACGGCGCTGAAGAACCTCGGCAAGCTGGACACCTCCGAGGTCGCCGGCCCGGTCGTCGTGCTGGTCATGGACCGCGACGCGGAAAGCCTCGGCCGCTACCAGAAGATGGTCGGCGACCTGCGCCAGGCCGGCATCCGTGCGGAAATGTATCTCGGCGGCTCCGGCATGAAGCCGCAGATGAAATATGCGGACAGACGCGGCGCGCCCTGCGTCGTCATCCAGGGCGGCGACGAACGCGCCAAGGGGGTCGTGCAGATCAAGGACATGGCGCTCGGCGAGCAATTGTCGAAGCAGATCGCCGACAATGCCGAATGGCGCGAGGGCCGCCCGGCGCAGGTCGAGGTGCCGGAGGGCGAGCTGGTCGAGGCGGTGCGCCGGGTGATTGCGGCGCAGGCGGCGGAGCGAGCGGTGTGATGGGTGTGACACCCCCCATCTGCGAAGCGACAGTGTCGGATGCGCCGCCCCCCCTCCGTCTCGGGCCTCGCCCTCGACACCTCCCCCCCGCTACCCAGGGTGGAGGATGGCCGGTCGCATGCTTGGCGCTCATCCTCCACCTCACGAAGTGGGGGGGAGGTGTCGAGGGCGAGGCCCGAGACGGAGGGGGGGATATGCCATTCTTCCCATGCACGGCGATATGACCCTCCCCGCCGCCATCCTGTCGGTCTTTGCGACGCGCGGCGCCGGCATGGTCGACGTGCCGATCCTGCAGCCGGCCGACCCGTTCCTCGACATGGCCGGCGAGGATCTGCGCCGCCGCATCTTCCTGACGGAGAGCGAGACCGGCGAGCAGCTCTGCCTGCGGCCCGAATTCACCATTCCCGTCTGCCTCGACCACATCAAAACTCAATCGGGCACGCCGCGCCGCTATGCCTATCTCGGCGAGGTGTTCCGCCAGCGCCGCGACGGTCAGGCCGAGTTCTTCCAGGCCGGCATCGAGGATCTCGGCGATCCCGACATCGCCACGGCCGATGCGCGGCTGATCGCCGACGCCCATGCGCTGCTCGTGGCGGCACTCCCCGGCCGGTCGCTGGCCGTCACCCTGGGCGACCAGGCGGTGTTCGAGGCGGTGCTGGCCGCGCTCGGCCTGCCGCGCGGCTGGCAGAAGCGGCTGGCGCGCGCCTTCGGGGCACCCGACATGCTGGCTGCCGCGCTCGCCGACCTGTCGCGCATTCCGGCCAACGAGAATGTCGATTCTTCGCGGCCGGAAGTCTCGGAGATGCAGGCGCTGGTCGCCGACATCTCCGCCGCGATGCAAGAGGCCGGCATCTCCCCCAGCGCCGGCCGGACGCCGGAGGAGATCGCGCGGCGGCTGATCGAGAAGACCGAACTGAGGAGCGTGCGCCTTCCCGACGATGCGCTGGCCGCGCTGAAAGCCTTCCTCGACATCGACGTGCCGCTCGAAGACGCCGCCGAAACGCTGCAAGCCTTCGCGCAGGATGTCGGCCTGGTGCTCGACGGCGCCCTCGACAATTTCGCGGCCCGCGCCGGGGCCGTCGCCGCTGCCGGCCTGCCGGAAGGATCGGTGCGCTACGACGCGGCCTTCGGCCGTCCGCTCGACTATTATACGGGTCTCGTCTTCGAGGTTTCCACCGGCGGGGTGGCGCGTCCGCTGGCCGGCGGCGGCCGCTACGATCGCCTGCTGACGCTGCTCGGCGCGGCCTCGCCCATCCCCGGCGTCGGCTTCTCGGTCTGGCTCGACCGCATCGAAGCGCTGCGGGGAGGCGCGTTGTGAGGATCGAACCGCGGATGCCCCCTCCACCACGCTTCGCGTGGTCCCCCTCCCCCGTGAACGGGGGAGGATTGAGCGCGTGCCGGCCCCGCCGCCGCAAATCCTCCCCTGCGAAGCGGGGGAGGGGGACCACGCGAAGCGTGGTGGAGGGGGCGTGTCGAATGCCGGGTCTTCGCCCATGACCCTCACCCTCGCCATTCCCTCGAAAGGCCGGCTGCGCGAGCAGACGCTGGACGTGCTCGCGAAGGCCGGCCTGTCGGTCGAACTGCCTGCCGACGATCGCAAATACCGGGCGCGCGTCACCGGCCGCGACGACATCGAGGTGGCCTTCCTGTCGGCCTCCGAGATCGCCGGCGAACTGGGGCAGGGCAATGTCGATCTCGGCGTCACCGGCGAGGATCTGTTGCGCGAAAGCCGCTCCGACTGGGACGCCCGCATGGAGATCGCGGCGCGGCTCGGCTTCGGCCATGCCGACGTGGTCGTCGCGGTGCCGGACGTCTGGTTCGACGTCGAGACCATGGCAGACCTCGACGACGTCGCCGCCGACTTCCGCCAGCGCCATGGCCGGCGGCTGCGCATCGCCACAAAATACTGGAGGCTGACCCAGCAGTTCTTCTCGGGCAGCCACGGCATCCAGGTCTATCGCATCGTCGAGAGCCTCGGCGCCACCGAGGGCGCGCCCGCCGCCGGATCGGCCGACATCGTCGTCGACATCACTTCGACCGGCTCGACCCTGAAGGCGAACCACCTGCGCGTGCTGGCCGACGGCGTCATCCTGCGCTCGCAGGCCTGCCTCGTCGCCTCGAAACGGGATCGCAGCCCCGCCGATGCCGCGACGCTGTCGCGGATCGCCGAAAGCGTCAGGGCCGCGCTGGGCTGAGATGTCCGGCGGCGCCGCGCTTCAGGCTGCCGGGCGCTCGCGCAGGTCGCGCAGCAATGCCGCCAGTTCGCGGCACTCGGCCGCGCGCTGGCTGTTGCGGCGCCAGGCGAAGGCGATGGCCCGCGACGGCTCCGGCGCGGCGAACGGCACCACTTTGAGATCGGGGATGGCGCTGCCCGGCCCGGTCGCCATCTCCGGAATGAGCGTGACGCCCAGGCCATGGCCCACCATCTGCAGCAGCGTCGTCAGGCTGGTCGCGCCGTAATTGGCGAGATTGGCGGGACGCACGCTGCCGCAGATCGCCAGCGCCTGGTCGCGCATGCAATGGCCCTCTTCCAGCAGCATCAGCCGCTCCAGCGCCGGGCTTTCGGGAGACACCGGCGGTGCGACGAAATCCGGATCGCCGGCCGGCACCGCCAGCAGGAAGCGGTCGTCGAACAGCGTTTCGGTGGACAGGGCCGGATGGTCGAGCGGCAGGGCGGCGACGAAACCGTCGATTCTTCCCGCGGCCGTTTCCGCCACCAGCGTGGCGGTGACGGCTTCGCGCAGCTCGACCTGAAGCCCGGGAAAGCGCCTGCGCAATTCCGGCATGACCTGCGGCAGCAGGTAGGGCGCCACGGTCGGGATCATGCCCAGCCGGAAGCGCCCGCGCATCGTCTGGCGGCCCCGCCTGGCGATCGCCTCGACCTCGCGGATCTGCGCCAGGATCGATTCGATGCGCGGCTGCAGGGCCACGGCTTCCTCGGTGAGATGGACCTCGCGCCCGCCGCGCTCGAACAGGCGGCATCCGAGCCGGGCCTCCAGTTCGGCGATCTGTGCGGACAGCGCAGGCTGTGTGACCCCGGCGAGCTCGGCTGCACGGCCGAAATGGCGGGCCTGCGCCAGCGCATCGAAATACAGCATCTGGCGGACGGTCAACGATGTCATAGGGAAAAGTTATCAAGAATATCAGGAAAGGCAATTTGCAATTATCGGAGGGGAGTCTATTCTGGAATGGTTCCAGACTGGACCGGCCGAGACCGGCCTGCTGGATTTCAAGATCTGGCGCGACCCACCGGAACAGGGAGGAAAGCCATGCCCAGCGCGATGTCAGGCACTTTCGGCGCTCGCCCTGCGCCAGCCTCGCGGGTCGGCCAATACGTTGGACAGATGGCGGTCCGGGAGGCGTAGCAGGCGTGTCGTCGCTCCGGCCGCCGGCCGGAGCGGTTCGGGCGCTTGCCGTTGGAACCCGCTGCACAGAGATCGGAGCAAAGAGATGGACGCGAAGACGGACGACAAGGGCGGCAAATGCCCGTTCACGGGAGGATCGAAGGGACCCGGCAACCGCGACTGGTGGCCGAACCAACTCGACGTCTCGGTTCTCCACCGCAATTCGAGCCTCTCCGACCCGATGGGTGAAGGCTTCGACTATGCCGAGGCATTCAAGACGCTCGACCTCGGTGCGCTCAAGGCCGATCTCCACGCGCTGATGACCGATTCGCAGGAATGGTGGCCGGCCGATTTCGGCCATTATGGCGGCCTGTTCATCCGCATGGCCTGGCACGCGGCCGGCACCTATCGCATCACCGACGGGCGCGGCGGCGCCGGGGCCGGACAGCAGCGGTTCGCGCCGCTCAATTCATGGCCCGACAACGTCAACCTCGACAAGGCCCGCCGTCTGCTCTGGCCGATCAAGCAGAAATACGGCAACCAGATCTCCTGGGCCGACCTGCTCATCCTCACCGGCAACGTCGCGCTCGAATCCATGGGCTTCAAGACCTTCGGCTTCGCCGGCGGCCGTGCCGACGTGTGGGAGCCGGAAGAGCTTTACTGGGGCCCGGAAGGCACCTGGCTGGGCGACGAGCGCTATAGCGGCGAACGCCAGCTCGCCGAGCCTCTGGGCGCCGTGCAGATGGGCCTCATCTACGTCAATCCGGAAGGCCCGAACGGCAAGCCCGACCCGCTCGCCTCTGCCCGGGACATCCGCGAAACCTTCGCCCGCATGGCCATGAACGACGAGGAGACCGTCGCGCTGATCGCCGGCGGCCACACCTTCGGCAAGACGCACGGCGCCGGCCAGGCCTCGCATGTCGGTGTCGATCCGGAAGCCGGCGAAATCGAAGCGCAGGGTCTCGGCTGGAAGAGTTCGTTCGGCACCGGCGTCGGCAAGGACGCCATCGGCTCGGGTCTCGAAGTCACCTGGACGTCGTCGCCGACCCAGTGGAGCAACAACTTCTTCTGGAACCTGTTCGGCTATGAATGGGAGCTGGAGAAGAGCCCGGCCGGAGCGCACCAGTGGGTCGCCAAGGGCGCCGGCGCGATCATTCCGGATGCGTTCGATTCCTCGAAGAAGCATCTGCCGCGCATGCTCACCTCCGACCTCGCGCTGCGCTTCGACCCGCAATACGAGAAGATCTCGCGCCGTTTCCTCGAAAACCCGGACCAGTTCGCGAATGCCTTTGCCCGCGCCTGGTTCAAGCTGACGCACCGCGACATGGGCCCGAAGGCCCGTTACCTCGGCCCGGAGGTACCGGCCGAAGACCTGATCTGGCAAGACGTCGTCCCGGCCGCCGACCACCCGCTCGTCGACGACAAGGACATCGCCGGCCTCAAGGCCAAGGTTCTGGCCTCGGGCCTCTCGGTGCAGGAGCTGGTTTCCACCGCCTGGGCTTCCGCCTCGAGCTTCCGCGGCTCCGACAAGCGCGGCGGCGCCAATGGCGCGCGCATCCGCCTTGCCCCGCAGAAGGACTGGGAGGTCAACCAGCCGGACCAGCTCGCCAAGGTTCTCGGCGTCCTGGAAGGCATCCGGACGGACTTCAATGCGGCCCAGACCGGGGCTAAGAAGATCTCGCTGGCCGACCTCATCGTGCTGGCCGGTGCGGCCGGCGTCGAGAAGGCGGCGAAGGCCGCCGGCCACGATGTCGCCGTGCCCGTCACGCCGGGTCGGACGGATGCATCCGACGCGCAGACGGACGCGGCCTCCTTTGCCGCGCTCGAGCCGCGCGCCGATGGCCTCCGCAACTACGTGAACGGCAACAAGCAGCAGTTCCTGAAGGCCGAGGAGGCCCTCGTCGACCGCGCCCAGCTCCTGACGCTGACCGGTCCGGAACTGACCGTGCTGATCGGCGGGCTTCGCGTGCTGAAGGCCGGCAATCCGGAGCACGGCGTGTTCACGGACCGCCCGGAAGTGTTGACCAACGACTTCTTCGCCAACCTGCTCGACATGGGCACCGTCTGGACGCCGGTCGCCGGCAAGCAGGGTGTCTACGAGGGCCGCGACCGCGGGACGAACGAAGTGAAGTGGACCGGAACGCGCGTCGATCTCATCTTCGGCTCGCACGCGCAACTGCGCGCCTTCGCGGAGGTCTATGCAGCCAACGATGCGAAGGCAAAGTTCGTCAGGGACTTCGTCGCGGCCTGGAACAAGGTCATGAACGCCGATCGCTTCGACCTCGCCGAACAGGCGCGCAAGGCCGCCTGATCGCTGGCCGCCGACAGGCGGATCGGTTCACTCGGCAAAGGGTCGGAGCGTGTCTCCGGCCCTTTCGCGTTGCGGCGATGCCTTGTTGCGACCATCCGGCCAGCCTACAATCTGGCCGTATGGAGGGTGTCATGGGCAAGGTCTGGACGCTTCAGGACGCCAAGAACAGATTTTCGGCTGTCGTGGAGGCCGCGCAAAACGGCGAACCGCAGCATGTCACCAAGCGCGGGGTCGACGCAGTGGTGGTGGTGTCGGCGGCGGAGTACGAACGGCTGTCGAAACTGGACGTGAAGCCGAAGAAGACGCTCGTCGAGCACATCCTCGACTTTCCGAGGCTGCCGGAGGGCATGGACGACATTTTCGACGATCGAGACCACTATCCTTCCGCGCAGCGTGACGTCGACCTGGATTGATTTATGTTTCTCGTCGACACAATGGTGCTCTCCGAGAGGTCGAAGGCACATGCGGTGCCGAAGGTTCTCGATTGGCTCCAGTCGATCAAGCTCGATCGCATTTTTATCAGCGTGGTCACCATCGGGGAAATTCAACGCGGGATCCGCAAGCTGGAACAGTTGGAGGGAAGATCAGCGACAAGGCATAGGAATTGGCTTGCCGTGACGCTCAACCAATACTCCGCGCAGATACTTCCGGTGACGCTGGATATTGCTCGACGTTGGGGACCACTTTCCTACGACATGCGTCGAACGGATCCTGATCCGCTCATCGCAGCAACCGCGCTGGAGCACGATCTCACCCTCGTGACCCGTAACGTCCGCCATTTCGAGCCGACCGGGGTGAGGCTGTTCGACCCCTATAAGGGTCACATGGCCGGCTGAGCCGATGGCGCGGACCGCTTCCCTTCGGCGCTTCAAGCACCGGCCGATGCGGGCCGTTGCGCCGCGGTCGATATATCTTCGTGTCTGGCAGGATCGCAGGCAATGGACGAACAGGGATTTCGGGTCCGCGTCGCGACGGCCGACGACATTTCCTCCATCATGGCCACCGAGCGGCGGGACGGTTTTGAACGGCTCGTCGGTCGCTGGGACGAAGCGACGCACCGGGCCGCCTTCGCGCAGCCGGGCTTCCGCTATTTCGTAGGAGAATCGGCAGGCCGCCGGTTCCTCGGTTTCGCGCTGGTGCGCGACTGGGCTTCGCCCGACCGCGTCACCGGCATCAAGCGGCTGGCCGTCTGCGAGCCGGGGCAGGGGCATGGCCGCCGCATGCTGCGCCACGTCATCGACGCCGTATTCCGCCAGACCGAGGCCTATCGGCTATGGATAGGCACCTTCCCGGAAAACGAGCGGGCGCGCCGCGCCTATCGCGGCGCCGGCTTCGTCGAGGAGGGCGTCGCACGCGGCAACGCCTTCTTCGCCGGCGCGTCGCGCGACGAACTCATGCTCTCCATCCTGAGACCGGAATGGCTGGCGCGCCAAGCCTTGTGATTCCCGTGCGCGCCGAGTAGGAACCGGCCGTTCGGGTGTGCCGAAGGCGGGGTACGACATGAGACTTGGCGGGCGGATCGCCGCGGCGATCGAGGTGCTGGAAGACATGGAGCGCAGGCACCGGCCGTCGGCCGATGCGCTCAAGGATTGGGGCCTTTCCCATCGTTTCGCCGGCGCGGGGGATCGCGCCGCCATCGGCAACATCGTCTACGACGCATTGCGTCGCCGCCGCTCCGCCGGTTGGCTGGTCGACTCCGATACCCCGCGCGGTCAGGTCTTCGGGGCGTTGCTGCTCGAGTCCGGCGAGACGGCGGAGGGGATCAATGCCACGCTCGAGGGCGATCGCTTCGCCCCCGCGCCGCTGAGCGCGCAGGAGCTTTCGGCGATTGCCGGCCGCAATCTTTCCGATGCGCCGCAGGCGGTCCGTGCCGACTGTCCGGATTGGTGCGGCCCTTTGATCGAAGCCACGTTCGGTGATGCCTGGATCGACGAGGCGCGGGCGCTTTCGGCCCGCCCGCCACTCGATCTGCGGGTCAACACGCTGCTTTCGACGCGCGAGCGCGTCCTGTCCGAACTCTCCGAAGCCGCTCCGACGGCAACGGCGCTGGCGCCGCACGGCGTCCGCATCGCGCCGATCGCCGGCAACGGGCGTCATCCCAACGTTCAGGCCGAGCCCGCCTTCCAGAAGGGATGGTTCGAAGTGCAGGACGAAGGCTCGCAGATCGCCGCGGAACTGTCCGGCGCCAGGCCCGGCATGCAGGTGCTGGACCTCTGCGCCGGAGCCGGCGGCAAGACGCTGGCGCTGGCCGCCGCCATGGAAAACAGCGGCCAGGTCCACGCCTTCGACGCGGAGAAGGTGCGCCTCGCCCCGATCTTCGACCGGCTGCGCCGTGCCGAGGCGCGTAATGTCCAGGTGGTCGCCCGTCCGTCGGACCTGGAGCCGCTGAAAGGAAAGATGGATGTCGTCCTCGTCGACGCGCCCTGCACCGGAAGCGGCACCTGGCGGCGCCGGCCCGATGCGAAGTGGCGCCTGACGCCCAAGCAGGTTGACGTGCGTCGGGCCGAGCAGGCGCGCGTGCTTGCCGACGCGGCGACCTATGTCCGGCCGGGCGGCAGGCTCGCCTATGTCACCTGTTCGGTATTCCGCGAGGAAAACCAAGAACAGATCGGGCGCTTCCTGTCGGGAGCGCCCGGCTTCGAGCCGCTGGATCACCGCGAGATTTTCGAGCGGGCCTTTCCGGGAAAGGCCGCGAGGGCGCATCTCGCAGATGGCCCCGGCATCGTTCTGTCGCCGCTGCGGACCGGCACGGACGGCTTCTATTTCGCCGCCCTGCGCCGCACCGCATGACGGCCTGACGCGGCTCGCGTCAGGCCCATTCGCCCTTGCGCATGACGGGCTCGCGGCGACCGTCGGCATGGATGCCGTCGATGTCGATCCTGTCGGAACCGATCATCCAGTCGATGTGGATGAAGCTCTTGTTGCCGCCCTGCGCGGCGATCTGCTCGGGCGTCAGCGTGTCGCCGTCGACGAAGCAGGTCGCATAGCACTGCCCGAGCGCGATGTGGCAGGCGGCGTTCTCGTCGAACAGCGTATTGTAGAATAGCAGTCCGCTCTTCGAGATCGGCGAGGAGTGCGCCACCAGCGCGACCTCGCCGAGCCGCCGTGCGCCTTCGTCCGTGTCCAGCACCTTGTTGAGCACTTCGGCGCCGCGCGTCGCCTTGGCCTCGACGATGCGGCCTTCCTCGAAACGCACCTGGATGCCGTCGATCAGCGTGCCCTGGTGCGACAGCGGCTTGGTGCTGGAGACGTGGCCCTCGACGCGCCGCGCATGCGGCGTCGTGAACACCTCCTCGGTCGGGATGTTCGGATTGCAGGTGATGCCGTTCTTCGAGGCGGACGCGCCGCCGAGCCAGGCATGACCGTCCGCCAGGCCGACGGTGAGATCGGTCCCGGGACCGGAATAATGCAGGGCGGCGAACCGCTTGCCGTTCAGCCAGTTCATGCGGGCGTGCAGCGCGGCGTTGTGCGCCTTCCATGCGCCGACCGGGTCGTCGCCGTCGACGCGCGAGGCGGCGAAGATCGCCTCCGCCAGCTTTGACACCGCGACGTCGTCCGGCTCGCCCGGGAAGACCAGCTTCGCCCAGGACAGGCTCGGATAGGCGACGATGTTCCAGTTGATATCGAAACCGGCGATCTTCTTCAGCGCCGGCTGGTAGGCGATGGAGTTCGCCTTGTTGGCGCGGGCGACCTTCTCGGGATCCTCGCCAGACAGCAGCATCGGATTCTCGCCGACGATCGCCAGGCGCGCCGCATTGCCCTCGTAGGCCCTGGCCATGCCTTCGTAGAGCCAGCCGGCGGCGCGGTCGAAGCCCTCGCTGCGGCCGTGCCGGTAGCGGGCCAGCGTGATCTCCTCGTCGGCAAAGAACGGCGTCACCAGCCCCGCGCCCGCCTTGTAGGCATGCTCGGCGATCCGGCGCACCAGCGGCAGGGCCGCCATCGGCGCCGTCATCACCAGATCTTGTCCGGGCTGCAGCCGCAGCCCGACCTCGACCGCGACGCGGGCGAGCCGGTCGAGTTTCACGGCGTCGATCGCTGCCGACAGGGAACCGGGATGGGCGGTCATGAGCGTTCCTTCCTTGAATGCGCGCCAGGTGCTGGCCGACTACATAGTCCGGCGATGCCGCCGCGTCACGGGCGCGGCGCGGCGAAATCCGTCTCGAACCGAAGCACCGTCGTTGCGATCTCCTCGCGCAGCCACGCCTTGAAATCGGTGACCTTGCGGCTCTCGCGACGCGTCGCCGAGGTGACCAGCCAGTGGCTGAGCGGGCTGCGCGCCCGCACCGGAAAGGGCATCACCAGCCGGCCGTCCGCCAGCGCGTCCGCCGCCAGCGTCTGCCAGGCCAGCATCACGCCATGGCCGGCGATCACCGAATCGAGGCACAGCATGGGATCGGTGAAGCGCGCGCCCGGCAGCATCGTCACCGGCGCCTCGCCCGCCGCGGCGAACCAGTCCTCCCAGCGGAACAGCGATGCCTCGTCGTCGATCAGCCAGGTGCGCGCCAGATCGCCGACGCTGCGCAGCGAAGCTGCGATCGACGGTGCGCATACCGGAAAGATCTCGGTCGGCAGCAGCGGTTCGGCGCGCAGGCCGGGCCAGTTGCCGGTGCCCATGCGGATCGCCACGTCCACGTCGGAATGATCCGGGTCGACCAACTGCTTGGTCGCGTCGATCCGCAGCAGCACCTCGGGATGGCGCTGGAAGTGCCGCGACAGCCGCGGCAGCAGCCATTTGGACGCCAGCGCCGGCGCGACGGAAACCACCAGCGTGCAGTTCTTCGACCGATCGGCCAGCGCGACGGCCGCCTCCAGCTCGCGAAACCCCGAGCCGAGCCGCATGATCAGGTCGCGCCCGAAGGCCGTCGGCCGCAGCCCGCCCGGCAGCCGCTCGAACACCGGCTGGCCGAGTTGTGCCTCCGCCCGGTTGATCTGCTGGCTGACCGCGCTCGGCGACACGCCCAATTCGCGCGCCGCCTCGGCGAGCGAGCCCCGCCGTGCCACGGTTTCCAGGGCGCGCAGGCCGTTGAGATGGAAGCTGTTGAGCGACATCCCTGTAGATTATCTAAACGGCCGGCGGCGGCAATCTTGATTTCGGCAGGAGCGCCGCGGCGCTAACCGTGGGCTCGACCCAGGAAGGAAGGGGCAAGCCGATGCAGCTTTTCTCAATGATTGCCCGGTGGCGCCACGGTGCCGAACCGCCGCTCAGGGACGACGAGGAGGGTGCGCGCTGGGTCCGCGATCCGCTGTCCCACCCGGACCTCGCTTCCATGTCGCAGCGCGAACTCGGCGATCTGCCGATGCGCCGTCCGGCATTGGCCGGCAGCGACGCATGTTGAGGCCGGTCAGAGGTAGACCATCACTGCCTGTCCGAGGATTCCCACCGCCATCACCAGCATCGCCAGCCCGCTGGCGGCGAAACCGTAGGTGCGCTGCCAGAGCGGCGCATCGTCATGCAGGAAGTGCCAGGCGTGCAGGGCGCGGCCTGCGGTGAAGCACAGGCCGAGGAGGTGCAGGATGATGACCGAGCCGCCGAGCAGCGCGTTGGCGAGCATCATGATCAGCATTATCGGCATGGTCTCGATGGCGTTGGCGTGCCCGCGCATCACCCTGACCAGCCGGGGCACGCCGAGATCGCCGACGAGCACCCTGTAGCGGCGGCGCACCAGCGACGTCGCGACGGTCAGCCCGAACAGGATGAAGGTGTTCAGCGCTGCATAGAGCGCGACGGCGGCGATGGCTTCTTCTCTCAAGGTCCGTCCTCCGGCAATTTATCAGGCGGCTTTGTAGACGCTGCGGCGGCGGCAGGCGAGTGGACTGCGGGCCGGTATTGTCCATCTGGCCCAATCGAAGCCGGTTCATGCCGCACTGCGACAAACCTAAGGTCGCGCCATGCAGCAATCGCCGTCGCTCTCGCCCTATCGCTATGCCCTGGCTGGCATGGCCGGGATGGCCGCCGTCATGGGCATAGGCCGCTTCGTCTACACGGCGATCCTGCCCGGAATGATGGAAGAGCTTGGCCTGTTGCCGCCGGACATGGGCCTGATCGCCTCCGCCAACTATCTCGGCTATCTCGTCGGCGCGATCCTCGCCGCCGGCAAATGGGCGACCGGCAACGAGCGCCGTTACATGCTCGCCGGGCTGGTCGCCAACGCCGTTCTGACCGGCTCGATGGGCGTGGTCGACGGCATGGGGATGTTCCTGCTGATCCGCTTTCTCGGCGGCGTTGCCACGGCCGTGGTCATGGTGCTGCTCGCCAGCATCGTCTTCGACCATCTGGCGAGGGCCGGGCGGGCGGATCTTCAGGCGGTGCATTTCGGTGGCGTCGGCGTCGGCATCGCGAGTTCCTCGGCAATGATCGCGGTGATGATCCTGATCCATGCCGGCTGGCAGGCAGGCTGGTTCGCTGCGGCGCTGCTGAGCATCCTTGGCCTTGCGACCGTGGTCCTGCTGATCGGCCGGGCCCCGGACGGCGTGGCGCGCCGCACCGCGCACGAACCGCCCCTGGCGCCCACCCGTCCCATGGCGCTGCTGATCCTCGGCTATGGTCTGTTCGGTCTCGGCTACATCGTCACCGCCACCTTCCTGATCGCCATCGTGCGCGAGGGCGGCGGCTCGCGGCTGTTCGAGACGGTGGTCTGGTTCGCCACCGGCCTGGCGATCATCCCGTCGATCTGGTTCTGGTGGAAGGTCTCGGTGCGCACGGGCCTGCGGGTGGCTTTCGCCTTGGGCTGCCTGGTCGAGGCGGTCGGGGTCGCGGCGAGCGTCGCCGCCGGCGACCGGATCGGCCCGCTGGTCGGCGGGGTGCTGCTCGGCGGCACCTTCGTGGCCGTCACGGCGCTCGGGCTGCAGGCCGGCCGGATGCTGGCGCCCAACTCGCCGCGCCGGGCGCTGGCCTACATGACGGCCGCCTTCGGCATCGGCCAGATCCTCGGTCCGCTCGCCGCGGGCCTGCTCGTCGACTGGACCGGCGACTATGGGCTGGCCTCGTTCGCGGCGACGGGCGTGCTGCTTGCATCGGCCCTGATCATGCTCGCCTCGCGCGAAGCCTGAAAAATCGCCATGATCTTGGGTTTCGTGGCCGCTGCGGCGCGGCGGGCCGGTTTCCGTCGCGCGCGAAATGTGACTTCATGCCGCCGGCCGCAAATCGCGCCGCTCCAGCCCAAGGAATCCACGCTCGTGTTCGTATCCTTCTTCCCGCGGCCGAAGCTGTTCTTTCTCTCGGCCGCGCTGTGGAGCCTGTTGCTCGTCCTGGCCTGGTTCTTCGGGGGGCAGCAGGCGGGCGCGATGTTCGGCATGCCGCCCGCCGCACCGGATGCGCCGCTCGTGACCGGGCTCGGTGCCTTCGTCACGCCCGACTATCTGTGGTTCTACATCTACTTCATCGCCGGCATCCTGCTGTTCTACGCCTTCTGGGCGTGGTTCTCGCCGCACCCCTGGCAGCGCTGGTCGGTGCTGGGCTCCGGCGTCATCCTGTTTGCGACGAATTTTTCGGTGCAGGTCAGCGTCATCCTCAACAACAACTGGCGCGGGCCCTTCTACAATCTGGTGCAGAAGGCGCTGACGACGCCCGGCTCGGTCCAGCCCGGCGAGCTCTACGCGGGCGTATGGCAATTCCTGTCGATCGCCACGGTGTCGATCACCGTCGCCGTGCTGAACCTCTTCTTCGTCAGCCACTACGTCTTCCGCTGGCGCACCGCCATGAACGATTATTTCGTGGCCTACTGGCAGCGTCTGCGCCACATCGAGGGCGCTTCGCAGCGTGTCCAGGAAGATGCGATGCGCTTTTCCACCACGGTACAGGGCCTGGGCGCCAGCCTGGTCGATTCGGTGATGACCTTGATCGCCTTCCTGCCGCTGCTGGCCTCGCTGTCGTCGCATGTGACGGCTCTGCCGGTTGTCGGGGCCATTCCCTATCCGCTGGTGGTGGCTGCCATCGTCTGGTCGCTGTTCGGCACGGTGCTGCTGGCAGTCGTCGGCGTGAAGCTGCCCGGGCTGGAGTTCCGCAACCAGCGCGTCGAGGCCGCCTTCCGCAAGGAACTCGTCTACGGCGAGGATCACGAGGACCGGGCGCAGCCGCCGACGCTGGCCGAACTGTTCAACAACGTCAGGAAGAATTACTACACATTGTACGCCCACTACGTCTATTTCAACGTCGCGCGCTATGTCTATCTGCAGACGAACGTGATCTTCCCGACGTTCCTGCTGGTCCCCACCATCGCCGTCGGCAAGATCACCTTCGGCATCTACCAGCAGATCATTTCTGCGTTCGTCCAGGTGACGAGCTCGTTCCAGTACCTGGTCTCGTCCTGGCCGACGATCGTCGAGCTGCTGTCGATCTACAAGCGCCTGCGCGCCTTCGAGGCGACGCTGGAGGGCGCGCCGCTGCCGGCGATCGACGAAGCCTATCTGGCGCGCGAGCGCGCCGGCGTGTCGCCGGAGGATCAGCCGGCGACGTGATGCGGGAAGCGTTCAGCCGCCGACCGGCGCGGCGGCCTCGGGTTCCGCCTTCAGCCGCCCGACATAATCGGCATAGCTGATGCAGTCGACGTCGGCGCGCACGCACACGTCCCTGGCGAAGCGCTCCAGCGCCCGCCAGTAGGCGCCGCCGTTCATCAGGGTGAAGTGGAAGCCGATCTGCAGCGGCACGCGCTCGCCGGAATACTGCTCGTCGAAGGCGGAGGTGAAGGCGGCCAGCGCCCGCGCCTCGAACTGTCCGCCGGCGTCACCGCGCTCGAACCCGCCGGAATCGCGCACGAAGAGATTGTAGTCCATGGCGATCACCCGGCGCCCCGAAGGGCCGACGGGGATCTGCGGCAGCGCGAACCGCACGACGCGGCTCTCCGCGTCGGCCGGCGCGGCCGGTCCGCGCGAAATACCGCTGGCATCGTAGCGGAAGCCGGCTTCCGACAGCGCCGGTCCGAGCCCCTTGCCGGTCGCGAGATAGGGCGCGCGGAAGCCTTCGATCTCGGTCTCGGCGAAGGCGCGCCAGCCGGCCGGCTCGCCGGCAAGGCCGTTCAGGGTCCACGCGTTGCGCAGGATCGTCCTGAACGAGGCGAATTCGTCCAGCCAGTCGGTCTTGCTCCACTTCGAGCCGTCGAAATGTCCGCAGCCATGGCTGGCGATGTCGTGTCCCTCGGACCGGGCGAGCCAGATCTGTCGCAGGCGCTCGCGCACCTCCTCGGCAGTGGCGGCGAAGCCGACATTCGAGCGGCCCGGCTGCATGTGCGGGGCGCTGTACAGGCCGCGCGTCTGCTTCGACAGCAGGAAGACGCAGGACAGGAAATAGGAGAAGCGCGCGCCGGTCGTCGCGGCCAGGGTGCGGCTGCGCTGCCACTGCGCGAGGTCGTGCGCTCCATCGAAGGAGATGATGATGACCTGGTGCGGACGCGGCTGCTCGGCGGCGGCCGCCGTGCCGGTACCAAAGCAGGCGAGCAGTCCGACGCTTCGCGACAGGAGACCGGCGAACCGCGAAATGACGGACATGTGAACCTCGGCGTTACGCATGACATGAGCCGGTCCCGATAAAGGCGGAATATGGCCGCGATGCGGAACGGGCGATGCCGGCAGGCTGCAACCGTTACGTCGCAGGGATTGGCAAATGCTGAATCTGCCGCGCGGCCCTTCCATGCCGGCAAAATTCCGCTACAAGGCGGGCGCACAAGGGCTCGACGGCGTCGCGCCACGGGTCCGCGCGCCCGCCATCGCAAGCCCCCGGGTCGAACACGGTCGAGATCGATGTCCAACGACACCTTCATTCGCGAAGTCAACGAGGAGATGCGCCAGGCCCAGGCGCGCGCGCTGTGGGAGCGCTTCGGGCCCTGGGCGCTGATCGCTGCCGTCGTTGTCGTCCTCGGCACCGGCGCCTGGGTCGGCTACGACTACTGGATCAGTTCCAAGGCCAATGCCTCGGGCGATGCCTATTCGCAGGCGCTCGAGCTCGCCAATGGCGGCAAGCAGGACGAGGCGCTCGAGGCGCTTCGCAAGCTCGAGGCGGACGGCCATGGCGCCTATCCGATCCTCGCCCGCTTGCGCGCAGCCACCGTGCTGGCCGACAAGGGCGACCACGAGGCGGCGGTCAAGGAGTTCGATGCGGTGATCGCCGACGGCGGCGTGCCCGCGGCGATCCGCGACATGGCGCGTCTGCGCGCCGGCTACATCCTGGTCGACACCGGCACCTACCAGGACGTCTCGTCGCGTCTCGAAGTGCTGGCCGCCGATGGCAATCCGCTGCGCAACTCGGCGCGCGAAGCGCTCGGCCTGTCGGCCTGGAAAGAGAACAAGCCGAAGGAAGCGCTGGCCTTCTTCGACCAGATCGTCGGCGACGAGGCGGCGCCGCGCAACGTCCGCGACCGCGCGACCATGCTGGCCGAGCTGATCCGCGGCTCCGGCGACGCGACCTGATGCGCCATGGCCTTCAAGCTCGCCATCATCGGCCGGCCTAACGTCGGCAAGTCGACGCTTTTCAACAGGCTGGCCGGCAAGAAGCTGGCGCTGGTGGACGATACGCCCGGCGTGACGCGCGACCGGCGCACCCATGCCGCCAGGCTCTACGACCTGTCCTTCGAAGTGGTCGACACGGCGGGCTTCGAGACGGCCGGTCCGGAAACGCTGGCCGGGCGCATGCGCCGCCAGACCGAGATTGCGATCGAAGAAGCCGATGTCATCGTCTTCATGATGGATGCGCGCGCCGGGCTGCTGCCCGACGACCGTGCCTTCGCCGACATCGTCCGGCGCTCCGGCAAGCCGGTCGTTCTGGTCGCCAACAAGTCGGAATCGCGGGCCGCCGAGGGCGGCACGCTGGAGGCCTGGGAAGCCGGCCTTGGCGAGCCCATCCCGATTTCGGCCGAGCACGGCCAGGGCATGCCCGACCTGCGCGACGCCATCGTCGAGGCGCTTGGCGAGGCCCGCTGCTTCCCCGACGAAGAGGATGACGCCGCCGATTTCCCCGCCGAGAGCGATGTGCTGATCGGCGAGGACATCGCAGACCCGGAGACCGAAGCCGCCTATGACGAGACGAAGCCGCTGCGCATCGCGGTGGTCGGCCGGCCCAACGCCGGCAAGTCGACGCTGATCAACGCGCTGATCGGCGAGGAGCGGCTGCTGACCGGTCCGGAGGCCGGCATCACCCGCGATTCGATCTCGGTCGACTGGCAATGGCAGGGCCGGACGGTCCGCCTGCACGACACCGCCGGCATGCGCCGCAAGGCGAAGGTCCAGGAAAAGCTGGAGAAGCTTTCCGTCGCCGACGGGCTGCGCGCCATCAGGTTCGCCGAGGTGGTCGTCATCGTGCTGGACGCGACGATCCCCTTCGAGAAGCAGGATCTGCAGATCGCCGACCTGATCATCCGCGAGGGCAGGGCGCCGGTGATCGCTTTCAACAAATGGGACCTCATCGACAATCCGCAGCAATTGCTCGCCGAACTGCGCGAGAAGGCCGAGCGGCTGCTGCCGCAGGTGCGCGGCCTCCGTTCCGTTCCGGTCTCGGCGGAGACCGGGCGCGGCCTCGACAAGCTGATGCAGGCGATTGTCGACACGCACAGGGTCTGGAACAGCCGCGTCTCGACCGGCCGCCTCAACCGCTGGCTGGAAGGCATCCTCGCCCATCACCCGCCGCCGGCGGTCGCCGGCCGCCGGCTGAAGGTGAAATACATCACCCAGGTCAAGGCCCGCCCGCCAGGCTTCGTGGTCTCCTGCTCGCGTCCCGAGGCGATGCCGCAATCCTACATACGCTATCTGTCGAACAATCTGCGCGAGGCCTTCGACCTGCCGGGCGTGCCGATCCGCATCGCGCTGCGCACCTCCGACAACCCCTTCGCCAACCGCTCCAGGAAGCGCTGACCGCGGCTGCGTCACACCGCCGCCTCCGCCTGCCACCAGCGCGCCGCAATCCGCCCGTTAACGCCGCATCAAGGTTAATGCTTCATTTTCCGTCTCCGGCGGTCCTTGTTGCGTGCTGGAGATTGGGTCCTTGGTTCGACGTTTTGTGTCGCGGCGTTTGCGCGTCTTCCGCCTTCCGGATCGGTCGCTTCTCGCCCCCCTGCTGATCGGCGCCGGCATCTGGATCGCCAATCCCACCAGCGCCGCCTACCAGGACATGGGCAGCATGGTTTCCGGCAACGAGGCGACCTCGGCGCGCTGGGGCGCCTTCGTCGAGAAGGCGGCCGCCGGGTCGGTCCACGCCGCCGAGATGCCCTTCGTCGATGCCGGCACCACCGGGGCAATTTCGGGCGCGGGGATGAAGACGCAGGGGCTGGGCACCGTCGCCTTCCGCGGCAGGGGCGGCAACCTCCGCCCCGACGAGGAGCGTGTGACGCGCGCCGACAAGAAGAGCCGCGTCGTCGACGTGACGCCGGTCGCCCCTCCGAAATTCTTCAATGCCGGCTCCATCCTCGATCGCACCTCGATGCTGCGTCCGTCGATCGAACCGGCACTGCGCATGGGCTTTGCCAGGCCCGGGATCGCCGGCCGGGAAATCCAGATCGCGACCGCATTCCACCCGAACGAGGACAAGGCGCCGGATCCGGCGATCCCGCCGTTCCTCGCCGACCTGATCACCAGCGACAAGGCCGACGTGCTCGCCACCGCCTACGCCCCGGCGGCACCCGACTATGCGAGGTCGTCGCCGTTCGAGGCGCTGCTCAGCGACGATCCGAACGAGGGGCGCTTCGTGCCGCCGCTGGGCGAGGGCGACCATGCCTGGATGAGCCGACCGCTTCCGGCCTCGGTGTTCGAGCCCGCCGAACAACTGTGCCTGGCCAACGCCGTCTATTTCGAGGCGCGCGGCGAATCCACGCGCGGCCAGGCGGCGGTCGCCCAGGTGGTGCTGAACCGCGTGCGCAATCCGTCCTATCCGAAGACCATCTGCGGCGTCGTCTACCAGAACGATCAGTGGAAGAACCGCTGCCAGTTCTCCTTCGCCTGCGACGGGATCAAGGACCGCATCGACAGTCCCTCCCATTACAGGCAGGCCCAGGACGTCGCCATGGCGGTCACCGCCGGCAAGATCTTCATCCCGGAAGTCGGCTCCTCGACCCACTACTACGCCCAATACGTCAGCCCTGCCTGGGCGCGTGCCATGCAGAAGATGACCAAGATCGGGCTGCACATCTTCTACCGCACCTATGGCGGCGGCTGGGATTGAGCCCCCGGCGCACCGGGGCGATTCCGCCGACCATACCCTCCGAACCGGTCGGTCAAGTTGCCGCAGTACATTAACGTACTGATTTCATACAGGAAAATTGATCGTCATACATCCGTCTGCGTGGCTTGACGCCAACGGGGACGGAAACTATGTTGCCCGCAAATTTGGAGCGGACGGATGGCGCTTGGCGATCCGGGCAGGGGGAAGCGGTGACCGTAGGCAAGCAGCCGGCGGGCACGGGCGGGACCGGGCCCGAGGATACGGCCCGAAATCCTCTTTCGGATGACGATCTCGCCCGCCGGCGCGAACATCTCGGTGCGACGCTGACGGCCAAGGGCGTCGGGCGTAAGGTTTCCGAGGAGGCGCGTGGCGCGGGTGGTTCGGCGGGCTACGGCCAGGCACTGAGACTGTCCAGCGAGTTCATCGCGGCTGTGGCGGTCGGTGCGGGATTGGGCTGGTTCATCGACCGGTTTGCCGGAACCTCGCCGTGGGGCTTGATCGTCTTCCTGCTGCTGGGGTTTGCCGCGGGCGTGCTCAATGTGATGCGCTCCGCGGGCTTGGTTGCCGAAGCCGGAATCAGGAACGGAAATCGTTCCGATCGCCGCGACGGATAGAATGCTGACAGCGCGCAAGCGCGGCGAGACGAGGGGGGCCGAATGGCCAACGATCCGATCCACCAGTTCCAGATCGCGAAGCTGATTCCGATCGAGATCGGCGGTATGGATTTTTCCTTCACCAATTCCTCGCTGTTCATGGTGGCGACCGCCGTCGGCGCCGGCGCATTCCTCTATCTGACGACCACCAGCCGCGGCCTGATCCCGAGCCGCCTGCAGTCGGTCTCCGAAATGTCCTACGAGTTCGTGGCCAACATGCTGCGCGACGCGGCGGGATCGCACGGGATGAAGTTCTTCCCGCTGGTGTTCTCGCTGTTCATGTTCGTTCTGGTGGCCAACCTCTGGGGCATGTTCCCCTATTTCTTCACCGTCACCAGCCACATCATCGTCACCTTCATGCTGGCGCTGCTGGTGATCGGCACGGTCGTCGTCTACGGCTTCATGAAGCACGGTTTCGGCTTCCTCAAATTGTTCGTGCCGCACGGCGTGCCGGGCGTGCTGGTGCCGCTGGTCGTGCTGATCGAGGTGATCTCCTTCCTGTCCCGGCCGATCAGCCTGTCCGTCCGTCTCTTCGCCAACATGCTGGCGGGCCACATCACGCTGAAGGTGTTCGCCGGCTTCGTCACCTCGCTCGGCGCCATGGGCGCGGTCGGCGTCGCCGGCGCTGTTCTGCCGCTTGCCATGACCGTGGCGCTCACCGGTCTCGAGTTCCTCGTCGCCTTCCTGCAGGCCTACGTCTTCGCGGTCCTGACCTGCATGTATCTCAACGACGCCATCCATCCCGGCCACTGACGCGACGCGTCGCGGCCCGGACGAAATCAACGGATCCAACCAGTTTCACGAAGGAGTTGAACATGGACGCTGAAGCAGCAAAGTACATCGGTGCCGGTATCGCTTGCCTGGGCATGGGCGGCGCGGGCATTGGCCTGGGTACCATTTTCGGCAACTATCTCGCCGGCGCGCTGCGCAATCCCTCGGCTGCCGACGGCCAGTTCGGCCGCCTGATCTTCGGCTTCGCCGTGACGGAAGCCCTGGGCATCTTCTCGCTGCTCGTCGCGCTGCTGGCGCTGTTCGGCTGATCTTCCACGAAGCCGGGCCGGCACGCATCCTGCGGCCGGCTCCGGGCAGGGGACCGACATGTTTGTGACACCTGGCTACGCTGAGGAGGCCGCTCCGGCCGAGGGCGCGGCGCATGGCGAGGATGCGGCCCAAACCGAGGGCCACACCGAAGCAGGCGGCGGACACGCTTCCGGCGGGTTTCCGCCCTTCGATTCGTCGACCTATCCATCGCAGATCCTCTGGCTCGCGATCACCTTCGGTCTGTTCTACGTCTTTCTGAAGAAGGTCGTCCTTCCTCGGCTGGGCGGGATCATCGAGGTGCGACGCGACCGTATCGCCCAGGATCTCGAACAGGCCGCCCGGATGAAGGAAGAGGCCGACGCCGCGGTTGCTGCCTATGAGCAGGAACTGACCGAGGCCAAGGCCAGCGCCAACACCATCGGCCAGAAGGCCCGCGACGAGGCCCGGTCCGGCGCCGAAGCCGAACGCAAGCGGGTCGAAGCCGATCTCGACCGCAAGCTCGGCGAGTCCGAGAAGCGGATTGCCGACATCAAGGCGAAGGCCCTGGGCGAGGTCGACACCATCGCGTCGGACACTGCGACCGCCATCATCGAGCGGCTGGTCGGCGGCAAGGTCGATCAGGCCGCGGTGGCTGCCGCCGTGAAATCGGCGAAGAGCTAGGAGGCGCATCATGGATGCCACATTCTGGGCGACCGTAGGCCTCGTCCTCTTCCTGGCCATCATTGCCTATCTGAAGGTGCCGGCCATGATCGGCCGCTCGCTCGACGAGCGGGCCGCCAAGATCCGTGCCGAGCTCGAGGAGGCGCGCCGCCTTCGCGAAGAGGCCCAGCAACTGCTTGCCGAGTATCAGCGCAAGCGCAAGGAAGCCGAGAAGGAGGCTGCCGAGATCGTCGAGGCGGCCAAGCGCGAGGCGGGCCAGTTCGTCACCGAGGCGAAGCAGAAGACCGAAGACTACGTTGCGCGCCGCACGGCGCTCGCCGAGCAGAAGATCGGCCAGGCCGAGCGCGACGCGGTGAACGAGGTGCGCGCGCGTGCGGTCGACCTCGCCGTCGAGTCGGCCCGTGCCGTGCTTGCCGGATCGGTCGACGCCAAGGTCGGCGCCGAACTCTTCAACTCGTCGCTTCAGGATCTGAAGTCGAAGCTCAACTGAGCCCCATCGCCGATGACATGGGAAAGGCCGCCTCTCGCAGGCGGCTTTTTCGTTTCTGCGATGAGCGAACCGCCTTTACGGCCAGAGAGCGCTGGCTCGGCGGCCGCGCCTGCGGGCTGTTCCGGCTTGGCAGAATGGCGGGCCGCGTGAGCGACGCCCGCTACGCCTCGATGAGTTCCCCTTCCGCCTCGACCACCCCGGCGCCGGTCCGCAGGAGGCCGAAGGTCGTGCGATGGAGCCGGGCCACTGCGCCGTGGTCGCCGATCGCCTTGCGGTGCCGCAGCGTACCGTAACCCATATGCGTCTCGAAGCCGTAGTTGACGTGGACGCGACCGCACGCCTCCATCATCCGGTCGCGCATCACCTTGGCGACGATCGATGCCGCCGCGATCGACTGCGAGCGCTGGTCTCCCTTGATCAGCGCGGCGGCGGCGCAGGGAAGCCCGGGCGGAACCTCGCGCCCGTCGATCAAGGCGTAGAGAGGTCGGACATGCAGTCCGCAGGCGGCCCGCCGCATCGCTTCGAGGCTGGCCCGCAAGATGTTGATGCGGTCGATGCCGGCCGCGCTCACCGAAGAGACCGATACGGCAAGGGCGGTATCGAGGATCTGCGAGAACAACGCGTCGCGCGCCTGTGCGGTCAGCCGCTTGGAATCGTCGAGGCCTTCGGGAATGCGCTCCGGATCGAGCACGACGGCGGCCGCCACCACGGGCCCGGCCAGCGGCCCGCGCCCGGCCTCGTCGAGACCTGCGACGGGGTCGTGGCCACGTGATATCGCCCGGCGCTCGAAGCTGAAATCCGGGCGGATCGGCAGATCGAAGAGGAGCGGAGAATCGGAAGCCGGTCGAGCCATCGGGCGGCGAAACTCGCATCCGGTCCGATTCTCCGCAAGGCCTTCCCGGCCATTGGGGCGGGGCGGGAAGGCGTCTGCCGCCGATCGGGGAGGTCGGCGGAAGAGGAAGGCAGTAGGGCAGTAGGGCAGGAGCTCGATCGCTCGCCGATCGTCAGCCTTTTCCGGTCTCCCGTTGCCCTAAAGCAGCATCAGTTGCTCGGCACCGCGCCCGTCTCCTTTGAACAGGTCGGTGCGCAGCCTGCGCCGTTCCTCGTTCATGCCAAACTTCCTGGCGGCGATCTCGAAGCGCCGGCCGATCTGCCAGGCATAGGGTCCGGTGCCCTTCATCCGCTTGCCCCATTCGGCATCGTAGTCCTTGCCGTCGCGCATCGAGCGCACCAGCGACATGACATGGCGGTAGCGGTCCGGATAATGGCGCAGCAGCCAGTCCTTGAAGATCGGGCTGACTTCGAGCGGCAGGCGCAGGATGACGTAGCCCGCTTCCCTGGCGCCGGCACTCGCGGCCGAGTCGAGAATGCGCTCGATCTCATGGTCGTTGAGCCCCGGCACGATCGGCGCCACCATCACCGAAACCGGAATGCCCGCCTCCGAAAGTGCCCGCATCGCCTCGAGGCGGCGGGTCGGCGTGGCGGCGCGCGGCTCCATGGTGCGCGCCAGCATGCGATCCATGGTCGTCACCGACATTGCGACCTTGGCCAGCCCCTTTTCCGCCATGCGTGCCAGGATGTCGACGTCGCGCATCACCAGCGCCGACTTGGTGACGATGCCGACCGGATGCTGCCTAGCCTCCAGCACTTCGAGGAGCTCGCGCATGATACGCCACGTCTTCTCGATCGGCTGATACGGATCGGTGTTGGTGCCGATGGCGATGGTGCGCGGCAGGTAGCCATCCTTCGACAGCTCGCGGTCGAGCAGGCGCGCCGCGTCCGGCTTGGCGAACAGCCTGGATTCGAAGTCCAGTCCCGGGGAAAGGCCCATATAGGCATGGGTGGGCCGGGCGAAGCAGTAGACGCAGCCGTGCTCGCAGCCGCGATACGGGTTGATCGACCGGTCGAAGGAGATGTCCGGCGACGTGTTGCGTGTGATGATGCTGCGCGGCTTCTCCACCTGCACGTCCGTCTTGAACGGCGGCAGATCCTCGATCGTGTCCCAGCCGTCGTCGAAGACGTGGCGGCTGAACGTCTCGTAGCGGCCGGAGGGATTGATGCCGGCCGCCCGTCCGCGCCGCCGCTCGGCTTCGACGCGCATGCCGCTTTCGTCGATGATGGCATTGGCCATTGCCGACCGCCCGTTGCTGAAGGCGGCAAGATCGGCCTGTGCGATTGGTTCCATCGGGGCCTCCGCGTCGCCCCGTTCGGGCGCTCGATTCGTCGATGCGATGAAACTATTCCTATTTCGAAGAAGGGAACAAATCAAGAACAATCTTCACGCTGCGAGAAACTGGCGCTTTGCCGGCATTTCGGCTATTTCGCTGAAAATGCTGACGGTTTTGATCGAGACGAAAAACGACGAAGAGGGGCTGGCACGGACCCTGTCGTCGCTCATCCCGGCTGCGGTCGAGGGCATCGTTCGCGACGTCATCGTCTGCGACCACGGGTCGACGGACCAGACGCATCGCGTCGCCGAGCATGCCGGCTGCAGCTATGTGGCGGAGGGCGGTCTGGCCGCGGCGCTCAGGCAGGCCAAGGGCGAATGGGTTCTCCTGCTCGAACCCGGGGCGAGGCTGACCGAGGGATGGTCTGAGGTCGTGGTGGGCCACGTCTCGCGGCAGTCCATGCCGGCGCGTTTCTCGCGCAGCCGCGCCGACCGGCGTTCCCTGTTCTCCCGGATCCTGTCGGCGCCGACCGCCCTGTCGGAGGGATTAGTGATCCGCAGGGGGCAGGCCGTATCGCTCTCCCGCACCGCGCAAAGCGCGGAGGCCCTGGCGCGCGGGCTCGCATCGAAGCGGCTGGAGGCGGAGATCCGCGTGGCCGAGCCGCGTCCGGCCGGCAGGCGATAGAAACGCCGATCCTTCAGCCCTTGCCGCCGCGCCGCAGATGCTCGTCGAGTCGCGGCATGATCTCGACGAAGTTGCAGGGCATGTGGCGATAGTCGAGCTGCGCCTTGAGAATGCCGTCCCAGGCGTCGCGGCAGGCGCCCGGTGAGCCCGGCAGCACGAAGAC
The DNA here is from genome assembly GCA_019635715.1 of Rhizobiaceae bacterium. Taxonomy (GTDB): domain Bacteria; phylum Pseudomonadota; class Alphaproteobacteria; order Rhizobiales; family Rhizobiaceae; genus Kumtagia. The sequence continues at coordinate 31,877 of JAHBYY010000044.1, forward strand.
GAAGGTGGCGTTGACCACCCCGCCGGTGGCCCGGCTCTGGATCGTCGACGTGCCGATCTTGTCGTAGGAGATGCGGTGGAACACCTCCGAGAAGCCGTCCATGCGCTTCTCGAAGATCGGTTCCAGCGCCTCCGGCGTCACGTCGCGCCCGGTGAAGCCGGTGCCGCCGGTGGTGATGACGACGTCGATGCCGCCGTCGCGCGACCATGCGAGAACCTGGTCGCGGATCGCGTCCTTGTCGTCGCGAACGATTTCGCGTGCTTCCAGCCGATGTCCCGCTTCGGCGATGCGGTCGGCGAGCGTCTGGCCGGACTTGTCGTCGGCGAGCGTGCGCGTGTCCGAGATGGTGAGCACGGCGATGCCGACGGGGACGAACTCTCTCTCGGTCGCAGCCATTGCAGTCTCCTCAGATGCGCATTCGGGTGGCGACGCACAGCCATGCCGGCTGGGCCGACCGGATCGCCGCGGCCGCCGTTTCTGCGGCGCCGTCCGAACCGAACAGGCCGAAGCAGGTCGAGCCTGAACCCGACATGCGGGCGAACAGCGCGCCGCTGGCGGCGAGCGCCTCGGTCGCCGTACCGATCACCGGCGCGAGTTCCAGCGCCGGGGCCAGAAGGTCGTTGCGGGTCGATCGCAGCCACTCCGCCAGCGCGCGCGCATCGTGGCGGGTGGGCAGCGGCGGCAGCGGCGGATGGTCGCTCCGTCCCAGGCGGGCGAAGATCGCGGGGGTCGACACGCCGACCCCGGGATTGACCAGAACCAGCGGGAGCGGAGGGAACGCGCCCGCCTCCTCGATCTGTTCGCCGATGCCCCTGGCCACCAGGGGGCGTGCGGCGATGCACATCGGCACGTCGGCGCCCAGCCTCAGGCCGATGCGCGCGAGCGCTGCCTCGTCGAGCGGCAGGTGCCAGAGCCGCGACAGCGCACGCAGCGCCGCCGCCGCGTCGCTGGATCCGCCGCCGACGCCGGACATCACCGGTATGTGCTTGCCGAGCGCGATCGAGACGGGTTTCGCCAGGTGCGGATACAGGGCGCGCAAGGCGTCGCGGGCGCGCAGAACGAGATTGCCCGGGCCGGTCGTCAGCCCGGCGGCCATAGGGCCGTGAATGGTGAACGCATCCGCATCGGCGCTCGCGACGCTCAGCGTGTCGCCGAACGCCGTGAATACGGAGAAGCTCTCCAGCAGATGGTAGCCGTCCGTCCGGCGGCCGACGATGTGCAGGGCAAGGTTGAGCTTCGCCGGCGCGTCCTCGGCGGCCGCGTTCACCGGCTTGGTCATCGAAAGCTCAGTCCTTGGCGAGCCGGTATTCGCCGGTCTTCGGATCGTAGACGAGCGTGCCGCTGGTGCCGGTGCGGGCCTGGTGCTCGTGACGGCGGATCTTGGCGGTCACGCGCTCGGCCTCGCGCACGAAAGCCCGATAACCGACATAGGCTGCGACACCCACGACCGCGAAGAAGATCAGTTGCGGCACGACCATTCCCTCCTCTTGTCGGTCGGCTATGCGCCGGCCAGGCCGGAATCCAAGGATAATACCGGCGTTTGCGCCTGCGTCAAAGCCCAAACCGCGCCCACAGCGACCGCTCCTGCGCCGCGCTCGCCAATCCCTCGGCCGCATCGCCGGCAAGCGACCGCGCGTCGACCCCGAACAGGCCGAGGCGCCGGCCGAACAGGCCGCGCGGCGCGGTCACCAGCTTGAGCTGGGCGTCGGGTCCGAAGCGATGCTTGAGGAAGCCGCGCATGTCGCCCAGCGCGTCGACCAGGCCGAGCTGCAGCCCTCTCCTGCCGGTCCAGAACAGCCCGGTGAACAGGTCGGGATCGTCCGCCAGCTTGCCGCCGCGCCGCTCCTTGACCATCTCGATGAACGTCTCGTGGACCTCGAGCTGCAGCGACTTCAGCCGCTCGACGTCCTCCTCCCGTTCCGGCTGGAAGGGGTCGAGCAGCGCCTTGTTGCGGCCGGCCGTGTGGACGCGGCGCTCGACGCCGAGCTTCTTCATGAGTTCTGGGAAGCCGAACGACGCCGACACCACTCCGATCGATCCGACGATCGAGGACGGATCGGCGATGATCTCGTCACCGGCAACCGCGATCATGTAGCCGCCGGAAGCGGCGACATCCTCGACGAAGACCAGGACCTTCTTGTTCTTCTCCGCTGCCAGATCGCGAATGCGCCTGTGGATCAGGCGCGATTGGACCGGCGATCCCCCGGGGGAGTTGATGGAGATCGCCACGGCCGGTGCGGCCTTGAACGCGAATGCCTTTTCGAGGACGCCGGCGGCCGAGGTTAGCGACAGGTTCTGGCGGAACTGCGATCCGCCGGCCATGATCGCGCCGTGCAGCCGCACGACCGGAATGACGACGCCCTCCTTGCGCATGGATTTCGGCAGCAGGCGGCGGAACAGGGATCGCAAGATGGTCGGGGTCCGTGGTTGCTCGGCTCCCGTGCATGTAGGGGTTGCAGCGCGGCGTGCAATGCCGTGCCTGGTCAATCTCCGAACAGGCTTGCCGAGCCTGCGCTTATCGCCTCGGCGCGCCCGGTGGGTGGGCCGCCGGCGTGGCGATGCAGGACAAGCGGCGCGACGATCGAAAGCCGTGCCCGCGAGCCGCGCCGGCCGCGAACGACGATGCGGATCGCGGCCTTGTCCGCGGTGGGATGAACGGGAAGGATTTCCAGGCCGCCGAAGCGCCCCTTGGCGGCCGAAACCAGGATGCCGACCTGCTCGGGCCGGGCGATGACGGCGAGGCCGCCGTCCGGCCGCAGCACCGCCGTGGCGGCGCGCAGCCAGGTCTCGAACAGATCGTCCGGCGCGACATGCGCGATGCGCCGCAAGGCGCCCGGCGCGGCGCGATCCCGGCCGTCGTTGAACGGCGGGTTCATCACCACGAAATCGAAGGATCGGTCGGGCAGGCCCGCGCCGCGCCGAACTGCGGCCGGCGCGGCGACGTCGGCGACGATGAGCGAGATGCGTCCGGCCAGCGCCGCGTTGGCGGGGTGCGCGATGGAGCGTGCGGCGCAGGCGGCCATCGCGGCCTCGCGCTCGACCAGAACCGCCGTCGCGCCGGCCAGCCGCGCCGCCACGGCGAATCCCGCCGCGCCGGCGCCCGCGCCGAAGTCCGCCAGCCGTCCGGAGAAGCCCCCCGGCACCGCCGCGGCCAGCACCAGCGCGTCCATGCCGGCACGATGCGCGCCGCCTCTCGGCTGGACGAGGCTGAACCGGCCCTTGTGGAAGGCATCGACGGTGTATTCGGGCCCCGGCATCTCCGCTGCTTGGCTGGCCAAGCTCAACTCTCGCGGATTTCGTTGCCGATGCCGCCGTCGGTGAGCACCTGACGCGCCGCGTCGGCATCCTCGTCGACGACGAGGATGCGGCGGGGCAGGATGCCGATCGAGCCGTCCAGCACGCTCATGTTCTGGTCGGCCACCAGGCATTCGATTCCGGCGTCGCGCAACAGCGACTGGGCGAAGGAAAGCACGACGGCGTCGTTGGTTCGCATGATCTCGATCATGCCGGGGAGGGTGGCAGGTTGCGCGACCCAAGTAAATCTCGTTGGACGCAAGCCGCCCCCGCGCCAATTCGCCCCTTGAGTTGACGGGCCCTGCGGCACTAAATCAGCCGAAATGCCGGAGGTCTGTCCTCCCGGCCTGCATATGACGGGAGTCTGGTTGGTGGGTGTCGTTCTCAACCTCGAGGGTGGAAAGCGGGAAGCGTCGATCAAGGACCTGATCGATCTCACCGCGTCGGACATGGGCGAGGTCAACAAGCTGATCCTCTCCAAGGCCGGGTCGGACGTCGAGATGATCCCCGAGGTTGCCAATCACCTCATCTCCTCGGGCGGCAAGCGCCTGCGTCCGATGCTGACCCTCGCCGCCGCCCGCATGTTCGGCTATGCGGGCGCCGGCCACGTCAAGCTCGCCACCAGCGTCGAGTTTATGCACACGGCGACCCTCCTCCACGACGACGTCGTCGACGAGAGCGATCTTCGCCGCGGCAAGAAGACCGCCCGCATGATCTGGGGCAACCAGGCGAGCGTGCTGGTCGGCGACTTCCTGCTCGGCCAGGCCTTCCGCATGATGGTCGACGTCGGCTCGCTGGACGCGCTCGACATCCTGTCGACGGCGGCCTCCATCATCGCCGAGGGCGAGGTGATGCAACTGGCGGCGGCGAAGAACCTCGAGACCACCGAGGACGAGTATTTCTCCGTCATCAAGGCCAAGACCGCGGCGCTGTTCTCGGCCGCGGCGGAAGTCGGGCCTGTTATTGCCGGCGCCGGCCGCACCGACCGGGCCGCGCTGCGCTCCTACGGCACCAATCTCGGCCTCGCCTTCCAGCTCATCGACGATGCGCTGGACTATGGCGGTGACTCCAAGAAGCTCGGCAAGAATGTCGGCGACGATTTTCGCGAAGGCAAGGTCACGCTGCCGGTGATCCTCTGCTACCGCCGCGGCACGGCCGCCGAGCGGGCCTTCTGGAAGGGCGCGATCGAAGACAATCAGGTCGACGACGTGGCGCTCGAACGCGCCATGTCGCTGATGGTGCGGCATGGTGCGATCGCCGACACGATCGGCCGGGCCCGCCATTTCGGCGAGATCGCCCGCGATGCACTGGCGCCGCTCGCAGCGACGCCGCAGAAGTCGGCTCTGCTTGACGTTATCGATTTCTGCATCAGTCGCGTGGTCTGATTCCGTCAGGCTGATTCGCCGGATTGACCGGCACCGCAAAAAGGACATGCTTTGGCGCCTTATGGGGCGGTGATTCAGACCTGTTGGCGCGGTGGCGCCTGAAAGGGCAGTGATGCGGAAACATCTCGTCTGGCTGGCAAGCGTATCGTCGCTGTCGGCGGCAATTTTCTTCGGACCGCCCGCGCTCGCCAACCGGACTGCCGACCAGGTCGCGATCGGTTCGCTGTCGGGTGCCTATCTGGCGGCGCGCGTCGCGGAAGTCGACGACGATCTCCCCGGCGCCATCGCCTACTACAAGCGCGCCCTCGATTTCGATCCGGACAACCGGCAGATCCAGCAGAGCCTGATGCTTGCGCTGATCACCAATGGCGACGTCAAGGACGCGCTGCCCTATGCTGAGAAGCTGAAGACCGTACCGGACGTCGAGCGGTTTTCGCGCGTCGCGCTCGCCGTCGATGCACTGAGCGCCAGGAAGTATTCGGATGCGATCACCCTTCTGCAGCTCGCCGTGGAAACAGACCTCGATCGGCTGATCACCCGGCTGATGACCGCCTGGGCCAAGGTCGGCAGGTCGGAGGGCAAGGAGGCCGTGTCCGACCTCGATGCCCTGGACGGGCCGGAATGGTTCGACCTGTTCGCGTCCTACCATCGCGCGCTGGTGGCCGATGCCGCCGGCCTTCCCGACGATGCCGACGCGGCCTATCAGGCGACGATCGACAATGCGGCGGCCGGCAGTGCGGCGCCGGAGACGTGGCTGCGCGCGGCCGAGGCCTATGCGACCTTCCTGGCCCGAAAGGGCGACAAGGACGCGGCGCTGGGCGTCGTCGACAAGGCGGAGGCTTTTGCCCCGGGCCGACTGCCGATGATGGCGCTGCGCGACAAGATCGAGAAGGGCGAGAAGCTCGCGCCCTTCGTCGCGGACGCCGCCGCCGGCGCAAGCGAGGTGCTGCTCAATGTCGGCGGCGCGCTCAACCGCGGCGGCGGCGAGCCCTTCGTGCGGCTCTATCTCCAGATGGCGCTGGCGCTGAAGCCAGACAGCGATGCGGTGCTTCTGCAACTGGCGTCGGTCGCCGAGCAGCAGGAGGAGCCGGAAATCGCGATCTCGCTGTACAGGCGCATCCCCGAAGGATCGCCGCTGAAGCGCGCCGCGGAATTGCAGCTCGGCTTGAACCTCGCCGACCTGAAGCGCCACGACGAGGCGATCGCGCATCTCAGGAAACTGCTCGACGTCGACCCGGACGACATGCGCGCCTACCTCGCGCTCGGCGGCGTCTATGCGTCCAAGGAGGACTTCAAATCTGCGGCGGCGGTCTATGACGCGGCGGTCGAGAAGCTGAAGGCGCCGACGGCCGCCAACTGGAACGTCTTCTACCAGCGCGGCATTGCCTATGAGCGGCTGAAGCAGTGGCCGAAGGCCGAACCGAACTTCCGCAGGGCTCTCGAGCTCCAGCCCGACCAGCCGCAGGTGATGAACTATCTCGGCTATTCCTGGGTCGACATGAACATCAATCTCGACGAAGGGCTCGAGATGATCCGCAAGGCCGTCGACCTGCGCCCCAGCGACGGCTACATCGTCGATTCGCTCGGCTGGGCCTATTTCCGGCTCAACCGTTTCGACGAAGCGGTGGTCGAACTGGAACGCGCGGTGTCGCTGAAGCCCGAGGATGCGGTGCTCAACGACCACCTCGGCGATGCCTACTGGAGAAGCGGACGCCGCCTGGAGGCCACCTTCCAGTGGTCGCATGCACGCGACCTGAAGCCGGATCCGGACGTGCTGCTCAGCGTCCAGAAGAAGCTGAGGGAAGGCCTGCCGCCGCTGGAGGGAAAGACGGCGCTGGAGTCCCAGCCCAAGCCGGCACCCAAGGCAGGCTCCGACACCAAGGGCTGATCTGCCCCGATATCGGTCGGGATCAGGGCCGCGCGTCCCGGGAAGGCGCGGCCTTTCCATTCGGCCGGCGCGTGCTCCTGGAGATTCAGGCTGCCGTCAGCAAGGCGGCAGATGGTCTCGCGTGACGGCGGCTCCCGACGGCCCGCCGATGGCCGCGAGGGCGGCCGAACCCAGGAGATCCACGCATGATATCGTCCCGCCATCTGGTATGCGCCGCCGCGGCGCTGTCGCTCTCAGCCCTGTCGCTGCCCGCTTCGGCCGCCGCCACCGCGATCAAGGTGAACGAGGCGGGCGAGGGCGGGCAGGCGATGACGCTCAAGCTCGAACCGTCGACCGTGAAGGCCGGCGCCGCCGGAC
>JAHBYY010000045.1 GCA_019635715.1 Rhizobiaceae bacterium
ATTCTTGTGACAGAAAGCGGCGGTTACAAGCTGGTCCCCTGACCGGCAGACCGGACGATTCGAGGCGGTGGGGGCCGCCGGGGAGACCGGAGCGGAGACGGGACGCATGGGAGAGGCGTTGCGAGATCCATCCGGGTGATCCCGACAGACTGAAATTGCACGTGAAGCGCCCGGTCGCGACGGGGCGCGGCATGTGTCGGGGACCGGTGTGAATGGCGCTGGACGATGACGTGCGCATCCTGTCCGGTGTGAAGCTGTTCGGCGGCTTCACCGCGGAACAGTTGCGCCTGATCGCCTTCGGGGCCGAACGCATCGCTCTGGCCGGCGGCCGCCGGCTCTTCCGGCAGGCGGACGAGGCGGACTCCGCCTATGTCGTGGTCTCGGGCGAGGTGCGAATCTTCAACGAGTCGCGCGGCCTGGAAACCGAGCTGACCGTCGTCGGTCCCGGAACCCTGCTCGGCGAACTGGCGCTGATCGCCGACACGCGGCGCCTGACCAGCGCGGTCACGCAGACCGAGGCGGAGCTGATCCGGCTCGACAGGCGCAATTTCCGCCGCATCCTCGAGGAATATCCCGATACGGCGATCGCGCTCTATAGGCGGATCAGCGAGGATTTCCAGGCGCTGGTGCGCCGCATCGAGGATCTGGCGCCGCGCTTCTCCGACTGAGGCGCGCCGGCCGCGGTCAATCGAGGTCGAAGCGGGCGATGACCGGCACGTGGTCGGACGGACGGTCCCAGCCGCGGGCATCCCTCAGGATATCGTAGCCGGCAAAACATGGCACGAGGTTGGGCGAGGCCCAGACGTGATCGAGGCGCCGGCCGCGATCCGATGCAGCCCAGTCCTGGGCGCGGTAGCTCCACCAGGTGTAGAGCTTGCGGTCGTGCGGCACGTCGTGGCGCATCAGGTCGACCCATCCCGCCGCGACGCGCATCGCCTCGAAACGCTCGGTCTCGACCGGCGTATGGCTGACCACCTTCAGCAGTTGCTTGTGCGACCAGACGTCGTGTTCGAGCGGCGCGATGTTCAGGTCGCCGACCAGGATCGACCCCGACACCTCGTCGTGCTCGGCCCGGATGGCGTTCATCTCGGCGACGAAATCGAGCTTGTGGCGGAACTTCGCGTTGATCTCGGGATCAGGCTCGTCGCCGCCGGCCGGAACGTAGAAATTGTGCAGCAGCAACAGCTTGCCGCCGGCCGAAAAGCGCACGGAAATGTGGCGGCAGTCCTCTATGCCGCAGAAGCGGCGGCGGTCGACGACTTCGAGCGGACGGCGCGACAGCGTCGCGACGCCGTGATAGCCCTTCTGTCCACTGACGGCGATATGTTCGTACCCGAGGTTGCGGATGGCGGCCAGCGGGAACAGGTCGTCCGGGCACTTGATCTCCTGCAGGCACAGTATATCGGGCGCCACTTCGACGAGCAGGCGCTCGACCAGCGGCAGGCGCAGGCGAACGGAGTTGATGTTCCAGGTAGCAATGGTGAGGGGCATCGGGCGAGGTCCGGAAAGGCCCGGTTAGTCGCACCCCGGCCGGCCGTTTGCAACCCCGGCGGGCGGCGGTCCCGGACGCCTACCGGTCGATGCCCTTCTTGGTCCGCAGTTCCATGTGCTTGCGGTAGTCGATGGCGAAGAGATTGTTGTCGATCGACACGCCCTGCCTGACGTTGAAGATCATCACCGTGGTGTCCTTGCCCTGCGCGTCGGTGATCGTCCACTGACGCAGCTCGTAGCTCTTCGGATCGAACATCATGGTGATGCGGGCATTGCCGAACACCGATCTGTCCTGGAGCTGGATGACGGTCTGGTCGTCCTCTTCCTTGACGCTGCGCACGCGATTGCCGGAGAGGTCGATCCTGTCGGCGAGCAGCAGGGCGAGCGGCGTCTTCGACAAGGGATAGAGATCCATCGTCTTCATCTTGGGGTTTTCCAGCAGCACCGAATCGCCGTCGGATATGACCTTGAAACCCGACGAGCCGTCATAGTTGAAGCGGATCTTGCCGGGCCGTTCGATGAAGAACTTGCCGCCGAGCTGATCGCCCTTCGGGCCGAACTGGACGAACTCGCCGGTCATCGTCTTGACCGAGGAGAAATGATCGGCGATCGCCTGCGCCGCCGCGGAGGGCGCGGCACGCGCTTCGGCGAGCAGCGCCACGCCAGGGACGGTCTGGGCCAGGGCCAGGACCCCGGCCGCCGCTGCTGTTCCGATCAAGCCGCGCCGCGTCATGCGGAGGGCCGGGATGCGGTTTGCGTCGCTCATCTCAATCACCGTTCTTCGTCTCGTCGCGTCGGGCTCGATTAGGAGCCTAAGTGGGCTTTAGTGCGGCGGCGGCAAGAGGCGCCGCCCGGCGCGGAGCCGCTACATCTTGTCCCGTTCGGTGGGGACCAGGATCTCGCGCTTTCCGGCGTGGTTGGCGGGGCCGACGATGCCTTCCTTCTCCATCTTTTCGATGATCGAGGCGGCGCGGTTGTAGCCGATGCCGAGCCGGCGCTGGATGTAGCTGGTCGAGGCCTTGCCATCGCTCAGCACGACGGCCACCGCCTGGTCGTAGGGATCGTCCGAATCGTCGAAGGAGCCGCCGCCTGAGCCATTGCCGGATCCGCCCTTGCCGGACGACTCCTCGTCTTCCTCGTCCTCGTCCTGCGTGATCGCATCGAGGTATTCCGGCGCGCCCTGCAGCTTCAGATGGGCGACGACCCTCTCGACCTCGCTGTCGGCGACGAAGGGGCCGTGGACGCGCTGGATGCGGCCGCCGCCGGCCATGTAGAGCATGTCGCCCATGCCGAGCAACTGTTCGGCGCCCTGCTCGCCCAGGATGGTGCGGCTGTCGATCTTCGAGGTCACCTGGAAGGACATGCGGGTCGGGAAGTTGGCCTTGATCGTGCCGGTGATCACGTCGACCGACGGGCGCTGCGTTGCCATGATGACGTGGATGCCGGCGGCGCGCGCCATCTGGCCGAGCCGCTGCACCGCGCCCTCGATGTCCTTGCCGGCGACCATCATCAAATCCGCGACCTCGTCGATGATGACGACGATGAAGGGCAGCGGCTGAAGATCGAGCTCCTCGCTCTCGTAGATCGCCTCGCCGGTCTCGCGGTCGAAGCCGGTCTGGACGGTGCGCTTGATGCTCTCGCCGGCAGCGGCGGCCTGCGCGACGCGGGCGTTGAAGCCTTCCGCGTTGCGGACGCCGAGCTTGGCCATCTTGCGATAGCGGTCCTCCATCTCGCGCACGGTCCATTTCAGCGCGACCACGGCCTTCTTGGGATCGGTGACGACGGGGGTGAGCAGGTGGGGAATGCCGTCATAGACGGACAGTTCGACCATCTTCGGATCGACCATGATGAGGCGGCACTGCGCCGGCGTCATCCGGTAGAGCAGCGACAGGATCATCGTATTGATGGCGACCGACTTGCCCGAACCGGTGGTGCCGGCGACCAGGACGTGCGGCATCTTGGCGATGTCGACGATGACCGCCTCGCCGTTGATGGTCTTGCCGAGCGCCAGCGCCAGATTGGCCTTGGTCGTCTCGAAATCCCTGCTGGCGAGCAGTTCGCGCAGGTAGACCGTCTCGCGCTTGGCGTTGGGCAGTTCGATGCCGATGGCGTTGCGCCCGGGCACGACCGCGACGCGGCAGGCGATGGCGCTCATCGAGCGGGCGATGTCGTCGGCCAGGCCGATGACGCGGCTCGACTTGATGCCGGGGGCGGGCTCGAGTTCGTAGAGGGTCACGACCGGACCGGGGCGGACATTGATGATCTCGCCCTTGACGCCGAAATCGTCGAGAACGCCTTCGAGGATGCGCGCGTTCTGCTCGAGGGCGTCGCGCGACAGGCCGGGATCCTTCGAGACGTTCTTCGGTTCGGCGAGAAAGCCGAGCGACGGCATCTCGAACACGTCGTGGCTGCCGGGCGCGGCCGGCACGACGCGCGCGGCGGGTGCGGCCGCCGCCGGCTCGGGACGCGGTGCCGGCGCCTTGACCCGGCCCGACGGCGAGCGGAAGGCCTGGACATGCGTCGGCGTGCCCTTCGGCGCGGAGCTGCGCTGAGGCGCGGGAGCCTCGACCGACGCGAAGCCGGCGTCGTCCATCTCGGGCGCGTCCGTGCCGACGATGTCCATGCCAGGAGCGTCCGTCCCGGGTCCGTCCTGCTCGAAGGACGGCGCGAACAGCAGGCCGCCTTCGTCTTCGGAAACCTCCGGCTGCGGCGCGCCGAACAGTTCCGGCTCCGGAGGAGCGACCGCCGCGGGCGGCACCTGGCGCGTCCGGCCGTCCGCCACCATGGCGGCGAAGAACTCCGGCTCGACGCGCGCGCGGCTGACCGGTCTGACCCGGGCCTCCTGCCGCTCGGCGATCTCGACGCGTTCCGCGGCCTGGCGCCAGCCCGGGGCCGCGGCCGGCAGGTCGAGACCGTCGTCATAGCGCTTGCGTCCGCCGGAGCGGCGGCGGAGGAAGGCCTGGGCGGACAGCCACCAGTGGGCGATCGCCCCGAGAACGGCGCTGCCCTCGCCCTCATGGTCGTCTTCGTCGAAGGCCAGCTCGTCGCCGGGGCCGGCCTCGTTGGCGTGAGCCTGCCGTTGCAGCGGCTCGCGCGGCGGACGCCGCAGCACGAGGCCCGCTCCATAGGCGGCGAAGCCGAGCGCCGGGATCGTGAAGGCGCCGGCCAGGATCATCGCCAGAAGGCCGGTCGGGTATCCTCCGTTGAACACCGCGGGGACCTTCAGCACCATGTCTCCGAAGACACCGCCCAGGCCTGTCGGCAGGGGCCAGGTATCGGGCGGGGTGACGCAGCCGGCGATGGCGGCGAACAGGATGGAGGCAGCGAACCAGAATACCGCGCGGCGCGGCTTGCGGTCGATGTAGTGTCCCGACAGGAAGAAGATCGCCCAGATCGCCGCCGGTGCCAGCGCCGCGACCGCCGACAGGCCGTAGAACTGGATCGCAAGGTCCGAGAAGGCTGCGCCGGGAAAGCCCATCGCATTGGTCACCGGATTGTCGGTGGCGTGGCTGAAGCTCGGATCGGCAACGTTCCACGTCGCCAGCGACGCGAGCGCGAAGCCGATCCCTGCGAAGATCGCAAGGCCGGCCAGGCGGCCGACCTGCTTGCGCAGGAAGAGACCAAGACCCTGCCAGGCCGGCGACGGCTCGAGATGCGAGGCGGCCCCAGAACGCATGCGTGAAATCCCCGGTACGTTTCGTCCCACGCCGCCGATGGGGGCGGCATGATGCGGCTCAGACTAGGGGTGGAGGGTTAAAGGCCCATTAACCTTAAGGGGCCTGGCCGCCGTGCGCGCAATGCGTCCGGAAGGTCTTGCCAGGCCGTCGGACACATGGCCTCGTCCGGTCAGCGCGCCTCGGGGACGCGCCGGTTCCAGGTCATGTCGACATAGACGAGGGCGGCGGCGAAGTAGAGGAACGCGGCAACGACGCCGGCGACGGCGATCAGGGAATCCGTAGGCATGGGAAGCTGCTCCGTTGGAATGGGAGCAATGATCGTCGGCGCCGCCCGGACCCGCCTTGATTCAAGTCAAGACCTTGGCGCAGCCGTTCCTCGGACGGGAAAGGACTGCCCGCCGGCCAGACGGCGTCGCCGCCCGGCAACGGCCTCAGGCGACCCGTGTGGATCCCTTGACGTCGTGGTGGAGGACCGCATCGAAGATCACGAGCCGGTTGCGCCCGGCGCGCTTGGCCGCGTAGAGGGCTAGGTCGGTGTTGTGGACCGCCAGTGTCAGCCCGTCCTGCGGATGGAAGACATGGCCGCCGATGCTGGCGGTGATGCGCAGGCGCACGCCTGCGGCTGCCTCGACGGGCACGGTCCGCAGCGCCTGCAGGATGCGGACGGCGATCTGGTCGAGAACGTCCGGACTGCAGTCTGCGACGAGCACGATGAACTCGTCGCCGCCCCAGCGGGCGCACAGGTCGCCCGGGCGGACCGTCGCACCGATCCGCGCCGCCACCTCGCGGATCACCGCATCGCCCACCGCGTGGCCGCGATTGTCGTTGATCGTCTTGAAGCGGTCGACGTCGAGCAGCAGCAGGCCGATCTGACGCCCGTCGCGCAGCGCGGCCGCCTCGGCTGCGGCGACAGCCTCGGTGAACCCGCGCCGGTTGAGGATTCCGGTCATCGGGTCGTGCTCGGAAAGCCGCCGGAGCTCCTCGGTGCGATCCTGCACGGCCTGTTCCAGCAGGCTTGTATTGTCGTGGACGGCCGACGCCATGCGCGACAGCGCCAGGCCGAGGCGTCCGATCTCGTCGTTGCGGCGATCGACCGGTCCGGCAGAAAAGTCTCCCGCCTCGACGCGCGCGACGGTGCGCTCCGCCGCCTCGATGCGATCGAGGATTCCGCGCTTGAACAGCAGCGTGACGAGGATCGCAGCCGACACGACGATGAAGACAAGCAGCCCGGCGATCGGCAGGAACAGCCGGCGGTCGACGATCGCGTCGACGTCCATGAAGACGATGTTGTACCATCCGAGCTTGCCGAGATAGCCGGCGCCGACGAGCAGGCGCTTGCCGTCGACATGCAGGAACTGCGCATCGACGTTGCGCGTGCCGTCGGAGACGCCGCGCAGCATGTCCGCCAGCTTGGGCTGGTCCGCATCGTCGATGAGCTGGAACACCGTCTTGCTGGTGTCGGCCCCCTTGGTGAGGCTGTGGAAGTCGATCTTGTCCTCGTCGCGGATCGCCTGCACCGCGCCGCGGCGGTCGACGAACAGGCTCTGGACGCCGGCCTGATCCGTGTTGACGACGTCGCGGATGAAGGTGGTCAGGTCGATGCCGGTGCCGAGGATGCCGAGCGTGCGGCCCGCCTCGCGCATCACGCAGTTCATCCAGACCTTGGTCACGCCGAGCGCGTCGTCATTGTCGACGTTGAGGTGGCAACCGGCTCCGAGCTGGGCCGTCTTGTAGTACCAGCCGTCGCGAGGATTGTCTTTGCGGAGCGTGTAGCGCAGTTGGTTGCCGGCGTACTGATTGGCGCGGTCGTTGAAATAGTAGTCGCCGGACGCATCGACGACGAGGAAGTAGCTCTTGTCGCGGAACGCCAGGCGGTAGTGTTCGAGTTCGGCCAGGGCGCGCTGCCGCAGGCCCGGGTCCTTCTCGTCGGCCGCCCAGGCGAGAACCGCCGGTGATCGGGCCAGCGTCTCGGCAAGTCCGATCTCCCGCATCAGCGCTTCGAGGCCGCGGTGGCGGTCGTAAAGGACCTGCTTGCCGGCGTAGAGCGTGCCGAGCTTCTCGGTGGTGGAGTCGACGATCCACAGGAAGCTGACGGACGCGACGAGGGCTATGCCGGAGAACAGGCCGAGAATCAGCATCATCACCCGCAGTCGCAGGCTGCCGTCGAATGCGGTGCGAAGGCGAAGCAGATGCGAGCCCAGCATCGGCGGGCGACCCCCATGAACCTGCGCTGCCAGCCGGAGAGCGCCCCAACCCTATATGCGGGCGACTGGTGTAGGAGAGGTTAATCCCGAACGCCGGGACCGCCTGGCGCGACGGTCCCGACATGCCGTCGATCAGCGCACGATATAGACGACGCGGCGCGTGCCGGGCTCGATCAGGACTTCCTGCCCGTTCACGTTCACGTAGCGGTACTCGTAGTCGGGCACTTCGCGAAGAACCACCGTCTCGGGCAGCGTCGCGCCTTCGACGACCTCGCCGTCGAGATAGACCGGTTCGCCCGGATTGGCGGCGATATAGGTGCGCACGCTCTCCGGCGGCGGTGTGAAGCTGCCGACGGCGCCGCCGGCCACGGTCCCGGCCGCTCCACCGACCACGGCGCCGATCGGTCCGCCGACGATGGCCCCGGCAATCGCTCCGGTGGCGCCGCCGGCGATCGCCCCTTCGTCACCCATGTTCCTGGGGGCCTCGACGACGGCGACCGAGTCCGTCGGGCGGCTGCTCAGCACCACGGTGTTTCCGCCGAAGCTGCCTGTCAGATAGTCGGAATAGACCCATCCGTCGCCGCCGGCCTCGGCGACCGAGCACCATTTGCTCTGTGCGATGCAGCCCTTGAGCGTCGCCTCCTGGCCGGCGCCGATGACCCCGATGACGGGGTATTGCGGCCCCGGTCCGGCCCGCACATTGAGGTTGGTCGTCGCCTGCACCGGCGATTGCGCGAGAGCTGCGCCGCCCAGGGTGACGAGCGCCAGGGCGCTGGCAAGAGTGATGATCCGCATCTTCGTGTCTCCTTTTGCCTATCCCTCGGCGAGGCAACGGGAAGGCCCCGCTTCGGTTCCGGTTCGCCCGGAAGCGCGGCGACGCGATTTGCTGCGACAGCTCACATCGCGGCGGCGGGCGCCGGGCCGGCCAGCGTGGCGGGAGCGCGATCGCCGGCGAGAAGTTCGTGCACGAAGCGCAGCTTGTCGGCCGCCACCGGTGAGATCACGAAGGGATAGAGGTCGGGGAGGCCCATGCAGCGGTTGATGGAGTTGGAGGCCTCCGACAGGACCAGCCAGCGCTCGAGGATCTTGGCGAAATCCCGCGTCCCGTCGTCATCGCCGCCGGCCGCGGCGCCGCTGCCCGGATCGCCGGCCGCGAGCTGGTTGGGATCGACCGTGTCGAGCTGGCCGAGCTTCATGTTCAGCGACCTGACCATTTCGAGCGTGTCGGTGATGTGCAGATAATGGGCCCATGTCTCGGCCCAGTCTTCCCAGGGGTGGCTGGCCGCATAGGCCGAGATGTGCCGCTGCTGCCAGTCCGGCGGCGATCCGGCGGCATAATGGGCGTTGAGCGCCTGTTCGTAGTCGTGGGTCTCGTCGCCGAACAGCGCCCGGAAGGCGTCGAGCCAGACGGTCTCGCGGATCAGCCGGTCCCAATAGTAGTGGCCGAGCTCGTGGCGGAAATGGCCGAGCAGCGTGCGGTAGTTCTCGCCCATCTCCATGCGCATCTTCTCGCGCCGGCTGGCATCGGCTTCGGCGACGTTCAGCGTGATCAGCCCGTTGTCGTGACCGGTCAGGATGCGTTCGCCTCCCGGACCGGCGCCGATCGGGTCGGCCAGGAAATCGAAGGCGACACCCACCTCGTCCTCCGGCGCCGCCTTTGCCGCGAGCGGCAGGTCGAAGGCCAGCAGAGAATAGACGGCCCGCTTCTTGGCCTTCTCGATGCGCGACCAGCGGCGGCGGTTGTCGACGATCGAAAGGTCGGGGATCGTCTTGTTGAGCGCGCAGGCCCGGCAAAAGGGATGCCCCGGCTCCCCCACCCAGTTGCAGTCGCATTCCGTCGCGTTGGCGCATTGGAAACGATCAGAAGAACCCGCCAGCAGGAACCCCGCCGTGGCGGGGTCGTAGAGGACGGCACTGCCGCAGGCGAGGCATTGGGCGTTCTCGAAATAGAGGCGCTGGCCGCAGTTCGGGCACTGAAACAGCTTCATGGCATGGACCGCCTGGTCGGAAGGGAGGGCATCGGGGCCGCGAAACGGCAGTGTCCCGCAAAGGTTCCGACGACGGTCAACGCCGCAGCTTGGCGACGACCTGGCGGGCGGTGGCTTCGCCCGAGCGCCTCGCACCGCCGCAGGTCTGCATCAAAGGTCCGGCCAGGTGCTCGCCTGCGAAGAAGATACGGTCGGCGACGGGATCGGCCAGGGTTCGCCGTGCCGCGGCCCGGCCGGGGCGGGCGGCCGCATAGGCGCCGCGCACGAAGCGCTCGCCGCCCCAGTTGGTCATGGCCGAGCGGCCGACATGCCGCCTCAGATCCGAGCCGAAGACGTCGCAGAGCCGGTCGGTGACGAAATCGACGCCGGCCGCCTCGCCCGCGGCCGACATCTCCCAGGCGAAGTCGCCGCCGACGAAACCCACCAGCAGATCGGTGTCGAAGGGGAAGCAGAGGAAATAGATGTCGTGGCGCGCGTGCCGCTCGATCAGCATGTCCTCGAAGGGTGCGAGGCCTAACCGCGTGCCGCGGATTTCGATCGGGATCTTGGTCAGCATGCCCATCGGCAGATCGAAGAAGGCCTCGACATAGGCTTCGGGCAGTTCGGGCGAGAAGACGATCTCGTCGAAGGCGAGCACCGCCGGCGAGGCGGTGACGATCACCGCGCCGGCGCGGATCGTTCCTTTCGAGGTGGCGCAGGCAAGGTCCGGCCCGCTCCACTCGATGCGGCGCACCGGCGTCGAGAGCGTCACCGGCACGTCCGCGCCGAACCGGGCGACGAGCGCGCCGAAACCTTCGAGGCTGAAGTAATTCGGATCGAGATCGGCCGCCGCGCGAAAGTCCTCGATGGAGATCTCGTCGAAATCCTTGCCGAAATCCATGGGCCCGGCAAAGGTCGCCGCGGCCCGCGGGGCATGTCCGGAGGCCAGCAGCGAGGAAAGGCGGTCGTCGCCGCCCTTCCAGCTTTCGAGAAGCGCGGACAGCTTCGCGTCGGCATTCTTCATCTCGGTCTCCTGGGACTCCGGCGCCTTGTGCCTGCCGAAGTAGAGATGGTCGACATTCATGTCGTGGTGATGCAGCGTCCAGCCGGAGGCCTGCGCCTCGGGAAAGTAGGGGTTGCGATCCGCTGCATGCAGCCAGGCGCAGCCGACGTCGAAGGGAATGCCGAACGTTTCGCTGGAGGTGTAAGCACGGCCGCCGATGCGGTCCATCGCCTCCAGGACCTGGAAACTCAGTCCGGACGCCCGCAGCACCTTCGCCGCGCCAAGACCCGCGGACCCGGCACCGATCACGACGACATCAACATCTCGCATGACGTTTCGCGCCCCTTGCCACAAAATATACTTGATCGTAGGAAAATTCCCCGAACGTGGCCAGCGACTCGGCGGCCGGTCCAGGCTTCGAGCCGTCCGGCACCCGCGGCCGGCGCCCTACCGAGCGATGGTTCAGGCAACGAGGAGTTCAGGATGGCATTTTTCGCCCAGACAGTCAGAATCGCAATCGCCGCCGGCGCCGTCTTCGGCCTGTCGGTGGTCGGCGCGCAGGCGGCGTCCTGCGGCAAGAACGCCGCCGGATTCGAGGCCTGGAAGCAGGAATTCGCCCAGCAGGCGGCGGCCAGCGGCGTCAAGGCGAAAGGACTGGCGGCGCTGGCCAATGCGTCCTACGCGACCAAGACGATCTCGGTCGACCGCGCCGTCAAGAAGGCATTCAGCGGCTCGGTCGAAGCGTTCATGAAGCGCCGCGGCGGCGCCGCCATCATCGCCAAGGGCAGGACGCTGAAGAAGCAGAATGCCGCGCTGTTTGCGTCCATCGAGCAGAAATACGGCGTCCCGGCCGGCCCGCTGCTGGCGATCTGGGGCATGGAGACGGGCTTCGGCAGCTTCATGGGCAGCCAGAACACGGTCTCGGCGATCACCACGCTCGCCTATGACTGCCGCCGTCCGGACTTCTTCACCCCGCATGCCATCGCCGCCCTCAAGCTCGTCGACCGCGGCGTGCTGAGTTCCGGCTCGGTCGGCGCGGCGCATGGCGAGATCGGCCACACCCAGTTCCTGCCCGGCAACGTCCTGAAATACGGCGTCGGCGGCATGAACCTCAAGAACAAGGCCGATGCGCTGGCCTCCACCGCCAACTTCCTGCGCGGCCATGGCTATGGCGGCGGCCCGGCAAGCGCCAATCGCGGCGCCATCGCGGGCTGGAACGCGGCCTCGGTCTATCAGCAGGCGATCATCATCATGGCCGACGCCATCGACGGCGGCTGAGCGCATTCTTCCTTCTCCCGTGAACGGGGTGAAGGAAGCTCACCCCTTGCGGCCGCGTGCCGCGAGCGTCCTCAGGCGCAGGCCGTTCAGGCGGATGAAGCCCTCGGCGTCCTTCTGGTCGTAGGCGCCGCGGTCGTCCTCGAAGGTCACCAGCGCGTCGGAATAGAGCGACTTGCCGGAGCGGCGGCCGGTGACGATGACGTTGCCCTTGTAGAGCTTCAGCCGCACCTCGCCCTCGACATCGTCCTGGCTCTTGTCGATCAGCGCCTGCAGCATCTCGCGCTCCGGCGAGAACCAGAAGCCGTTGTAGATCAGCTCGGCGTAGCGCGGCATGATCTCGTCCTTGAGATGCGCGGCGCCGCGGTCCAGCGTGATCGACTCGATGGCGCGGTGGGCAGCCAGCAGGATGGTGCCGCCGGGCGTCTCATAGACGCCGCGCGACTTCATGCCGACGAAGCGGTTCTCGACCAGGTCGAGCCGGCCGATGCCGTTGTCGCGGCCGAGATCGTTGAGCCGGGCGAGAAGCGTCGCCGGCGACAATCTCTCGCCGTCGATGGCGATCGGATCGCCCTTGGAGAATTCGATGGTGATCTCGGTGACGGCATCCGGTGCGTCCATCGGCGAGACGCTGCGCTGGTGGACATATTCCGGCGGCTCCTGCCACGGATCCTCCAGAACCCGGCCTTCCGACGAGGAGTGCAGCAGGTTGGCGTCGACCGAGAACGGCGCCTCGCCGCGCTTGTCCTTGGCGATCGGGATCTGGTGCTTCTCGGCGAAGTCGAGGAGGTCGGTGCGCGACTTGAACGACCAGTCGCGCCACGGCGCGATGACCTTGATGTCCGGGTTCAGCGCATAGGCCGAGAGCTCGAAGCGCACCTGGTCGTTGCCCTTGCCGGTCGAACCGTGGGCGACGGCATCTGCGCCGGTCTCGGCGGCGATGTCGACGAGATGCTTGGTGATCAGCGGCCGGGCGATCGACGTGCCGAGCAGATAGAGGCCTTCATACTGGGCATTGGCGCGGAACATCGGGAAGACGAAATCGGAGACGAACTCCTCGCGCACGTCGACGATGCGGATGTCCTTGATGCCCATCATCTCGGCCTTGCGGCGGGCCGGCTCGAGCTCGCCGCCCTGGCCGAGGTCAGCGGTGAAGGTCACCACCTCGGCGCCGAGTTCCGTCTGCAGCCATTTCAGGATGATGGAGGTGTCCAGACCGCCCGAATAGGCGAGCACGACCTTCTTGACGTTTTTCCACTTCGACATGATGACCCCGGTTTGCGCCGGCAGGCGGGCCTGCCTCGAATTCGGCGGCACTATTAGCAGGAATGCCGCACCGGACAAGGGTTGCGGGATGGTGCCGGAGGCCGGGGTTGGCCCAATTGCCGCCATTCAATACAGTCAAAGTGATTCGGCCCGAACGACCCGGACAAGGTGCATGACGAGGACGAACCCGATCCGACCGGATCGCCGAAAGACCGCCGGGAGCGCCGCGCTGATGGCGCTGGCGCTCGCTTCCTCCTGTGCGCCCGCATTCGCCTCCGACCGGTGGGAGGAAGCCGGCAGCGGTGCCGTCGCGATTCTCCCCGTCCCGAGCCGCGCCACCGCCATCATCGGCGGGTCGCTGGCCTGCGCCGAGCAGCTCTGGTCGCTGCGCCTGCGGGTCGAGCCTCGCCCGGCCGGGCTTCCGCTGGCGGCAAAGGTGACGATCGACAGGTCGGCCTTCGCCGTGGCCGCCGAGTACGGCGCGGGGGTCTTCACCATGGCGGTGTCGAGCGAGATGCTGGAGGCGCTGAAGGCAAGCTCGCGCCTCGCCGTCGTGCTCGGACCGGGGGAGGAGGCGCCGCGGGCCAGCTTCGCGCTGCGCGGTTCGCAGAAGGTGATCGAGGCGATCGCGCCGCGCTGCAGCCCGGTCGATCTGGGGCCGTTCCAGCCGGTCACTCTGTCCGAGACCGATGCGGCCGTCGCCCTGGCCGGGCCATTGCTCGCCGACGAGGTGAAGCTGTTTCGGACCGCCACCTCCGGCACGCCGAAACTCGCGGCCGCGCGTCTCGATCGCGGCGAAGGCCGCGAGATGCTGTTCGCCTCCCTTTGCGGATCGTCCTGGTACTATGGACGTTCCGGGTGCTCGCTGTTCGGATTTCTGCGGGACGCGCCGACCGCCGAGTGGCGCACGGTCTA
The DNA here is from genome assembly GCA_019635715.1 of Rhizobiaceae bacterium. Taxonomy (GTDB): domain Bacteria; phylum Pseudomonadota; class Alphaproteobacteria; order Rhizobiales; family Rhizobiaceae; genus Kumtagia. The sequence goes on from JAHBYY010000045.1 coordinate 13,799, forward strand.
CAATACCGAAGGTATGGCGCTCTATGTCGACCCGTCCGCCGCCGGCACCGGCTGGCCGAACCTGGTCACGCTGGAAATGCCGGGCGGCGTGACGCCGATCCATTGGAAATGGAGCGGCGAGGTCTACGAACTGCGCGATCCGCAGGTGGCGGTCGAGGGCCTGCCCGCCGAGGCCAAAGACCCCTGAGCGCTTGCGGACGCCGGCATGGTGCAGTAGAGACGCGCGCCGCAGCGCGAGATCGCCCCAATGAGCTTTGTCCCGGACCTGTCGACGATCGTCCAGTTCGCGATCGCAACCTTCATCATCGCCATCACGCCGGGCCCCGACATGACGCTGTTCGTCGGGCGGGCGCTGTCCGAGGGCCGTCGGTCGGGCTTCGCCTGCATGGCAGGGGCGCTGACCGGCTGCCTGATCCACACCACACTGGTCGTCGTCGGCCTGTCGGCGCTGATCGTCGCCTCGCCCGAGGCGTTCCTGGCCCTCAAGATCGGCGGCGCCGGCTACCTGGTGTGGCTGGCCTGGCAGGCGATCACCAAGGGCTCGGCCTTCTCGCCCGACATGACACCGCGCAAGCCGCGCTCGCTGCTCCAGAACTGGGCGACCGGCATCGGCATCAACCTGCTCAACCCGAAGATCATCCTGTTCTTCATGACTTTCCTGCCGCAGTTCGTCAGCGTCCGTGACCCGCATGCCCCGGGCAAGCTGTTCTTCCTCGGGCTGCTGTTCATCGCCATATCGATCCCGGTGACGGCGCCGATGGTCTGGGCCGCGGACCGCTTTGCCGGGCTGCTGCGCAAGAGCCCGCGCGTGACGCGCATCGTCGACTACCTGTTTGCCGGTGTATTCTCGGCCTTCGCCCTGAAGATATTGACCGCCCAGGCCAAATAGGACTTTTGCCCCGGCTGTTGCTTCCTGGTGACGGGCCGCGCGCGCTTCTGTGTTAGACCGCAGGCTCGCGGGGTGAAGCATGATTGGTCGTTTCTGTATGGCCGGCTGTCTTGTTGCTGTGGCGACAGGTTTTGCGTGGGCCGACGACTGGGACTGGAACGGTGCCTATTTGGGTGCAGGGATTGGCGGCGGCTCGCTGACCAGCGGCTTCGCCTCGGATTTCGGTACGCTGCCCGAAGACGATTATCATGACGGCTCGGCCAGCGCCTCGGTGCAGGCCGGCTATGGACGGGTGGCCAACGGCATCTATTTTGGCGCCGAACTCGACGCACGCGCCTTCAAGGGTGCCGAAAACAGTGGCATCGAAATCATCGGGACAATACCCGTCCTCAATGGACTCGGCCAGCCAGGCGGCGGCGTCACGGGTGGATTGGGCGGTGCAGCGGTCGGCGCGTGCATCGGCCGTTGCAGCGCAACTATTCCCGGCGCGTTGATATCCGATGGCGACCGAATAATCGGCGTGACGGGGGACACGCTGGAAGCATTCGGCTCCGAGATCAAGTCGACCTTCTCGGCGCAGGGCCGGATCGGCCTGCCGATCGGCCGCTTCATGCCCTACGCGGTCGCAGGGGTGACGGCTGGCCGGGTCACCACGCGGTACCTGCATCTCGAGGAGATCATCGTAAGGGACCGCCGTGGGCGCCTTCGCACGGATGTCCGGGGCGGTATCCTCGACGATAGCGGCTGGGCCTATGGCTACACAGTAGGCCTCGGCACCGAAATCGCTCTGACTCGCCAGTTCTTTCTGCGGGCGGAGTATCTGCACACCGATCTCGGTCGGGTGAAGATCGGCTTGGCCGGCGTCGACGGCGATGCCGAGATTTCGTCGAAACTCGACCAAGGAAGCACTGGTTTCGTCTATCGCTTCTGACCGGGCTGACCGGATAGCCTTACCTTTGCGTCGGTGAAGCCTCGCTCTTCGGCGGCATCGTCGATCATCTGTTCGCGGGCGTGTTCTCGGCCTTCGCCCTGAAGATGTTGACGGCTCAGGCCAAGTAGGCGCATACCCCGTCCGGGGTGGGGATTCGACATGTCGAAGCTCAGCAAACTTCTGCGCACGTACATGCTGCGCCGAGGCTATACGGTCACGCGCGCGCAATCGGCGAGCGGAACGGAAGACTACTTCCTCTACGGCTACGCCGACGGCAGCGGGTCCTTCGACTACGAGCGCTACAAGGCTGTCCAGACCGAGGGCAACAAGCGCAAGATCGACAATGTCTGGACGGATCGCGAGACGATCGCGTTCATCTGCGATTTCCTGAAAGGACGCGGCCAGCCATTGCGGCGGGGCCTGTGCCACGGGTCACGCAACGGAACCGAGGTCCGCTGGTTCCGCGAACTCCTCGGCATCGACGTGACGGGCACCGACATCTCCGAGACGGCCGCGAATTTCCCCCACATGGTGCAGTGGGATTTCCACGAGCGGAATCCGGATTGGGTGGGCAAGTTCGATTTCGTCTATTCCAATTCCCACGACCACGCCTACGATCCGGCCAAGGCGCTCGAAGCCTGGATCGGTCAACTGGCGCCCGAGGGCGTGCTGCTGCTCGAACATTCGACCTCGCATTCCGAATGGGGCGCCAGTGAACTGGACCCGTTCGGCATCAGCCCAAAACTCCTGCCCTATGTCGTGCTCAAATTTGCCGGGGGACGATATTGCGTGACGGATCTGCTCGAGCCGTCGCATGTACGCCCGAAGGTCGGCCGCACCTGGATTTTCGTGCTTCGGCCCAACCTGCGAAGCTGAACCCGGCCGGACCGGCGAACTACACGGCATCGTCTCCGGGCGGTCGCCAGCTTCCCGCGGATCGACCGGCGACCAGCCAATAGGCCAGGCCGGCGGCGATGCCGCCGCCGATCAGCACGGCAGCGAAGGCCGGATCGGCGACGATGGGATCGGCTGCCGCCGGGTCGAGTTCGACGCCGCCGGCGACCGGCCCTGCCGCCTGCCAGAAGAAGGCAGCTACCGCCAGGCCGACAAGCCCTCCGCCGAGCGCATAGGTCAACCAGTCGCGCCTGCCCAAAAGCTCGGCCACGACGATCACGACCGCCGCCGGGAGGATGGCAAAGTAGGCGATGAAGAGGGCCGCAAACGGGATGGAGAAGATCAGCGATCCGGAGACCATGCCGGGCAACCGGTCGGCCGGCCAGTGCTGCGCGCCCAGGAACAGCAGATGAAGGAATGCGCTCGCGGCGAGGGCAGCGGCTGCGAAGCCCAGGGTGATCACCACGAAACGCACGAGGATCGCAAACACGCCGCTCATCGCATTTTCCCGGAATTGCGTCCTGCGAGGCGCCAGTACAGAAGGCCCGCGAACAGTCCGATCACGCATATCACGCCAAGCCCGCGAGGAAAGCTCCTGTCGCCGTCGCCGAACAGCACGGGGAGGTAGAGGAGCAGCGGCACGAGACCGCCCCAAGCGGCGAAGTAAATCGGGTGACGGATGGTGAACCACTCTGCGAGGACGATGGCCATGATGGCCGGCAGCACGGCGATGGCGCCGACGACGAGCGTTGCCAGTGCCGCCAGGCTGACGATCCTCAGCGCGCCGTCCAGCGGCCCGGAGAGGTTGGACGGTGCGGCGAGCATGAAGGTCAGAAGGCCCAGCACAGCACCGGCCACGAAGGCGGAGACAAGAAATGCGACGGTGACCTTGCCGAGACGGCTGGCCATCGTCGTTCGCGTCACTCGCCGTGGCCGGCGATCATCATCGCCTCGAGGGCCAGGCGCTCCGTCTTCTTCATGCGCTCCGATTCCGATTTGAGCTGTCCGCAGGCGGCGAGGATGTCGCGGCCGCGCGGCGTGCGGATCGGCGAGGCGTAGCCGGCATTGTTGATGAAGTCGGCGAAGCGCTCGATCGTCTCCCAGTCCGAGCACTGGTAGTTGGTGCCGGGCCAGGGGTTGAAGGGGATCAGATTGATCTTGGCGGGGATGCCCTTCAGCAGCTTGATCAGCGCGCGGGCGTCGTCGAGGCTGTCGTTGACGTCCTTCAGCATCACATATTCGAAGGTGATGCGTTTTGCATTCGACAGGCCCGGATAGGCGCGGCAGGCGGCCATCAGATCCTTGAGCGGGTACTTCTTGTTGATCGGCACCAACAGGTCGCGCAGATCGTCGTTGGGCGCATGCAGCGAGATGGCCAGCATGACGCCGATCTCGGCGCCGGTGCGGGCGATCTCGGGCACGACGCCGGAGGTCGAGAGCGTGATGCGCCGCTTCGACAGGGCCAGGCCGTCGCCGTCCGAGGCGATCAGCAGGGCGGTCTTGACCGCCTCGAAATTGTAGAGCGGCTCGCCCATGCCCATCATGACGATGTTGGAGACCTTGCGTCCCTCTGCCGGCACGATGGCGCCGGCGGGCGTGTCGCGGTCGGGGAAATCGCCGAGCCGGTCGCGGGCGGTCAGCAACTGTGACAGGATCTCCTCGGCGGTCAGGTTGCGCACCAGCTTCTGCGTGCCGGTGTGGCAGAAGGAGCAGGTCAGCGTGCAGCCGACCTGGCTGGAAATGCAGAGCGTGCCGCGGCCTTCCTCGGGAATGTAGACGGTTTCTATTTCAACGGCCCGGCCCGCCCCCCGCGCGGGAAACCGGAACAGCCATTTGCGCGTCCCGTCGTTGGAGATCTGCTCCTCGACGATCTCCGGCCGGGCAATGCTGAAGTTCGAGGCGAGCGCGGCGCGCAGATCCTTGGAGATGTTGAACATGTCGGCGAAATCGGAGACGCCGCGCACATAGAGCCAGTGCCAGAGCTGCTGGACGCGCATCTTCGCCTGCCGCTCGGGGACGATGCCGGCCCGGACGAGGAGTTGGGCCATGTCGTCACGCGCAAGCCCGATCAGCGACGGCTTTTCGGCGGGGATGGCGCGCGGCGACGGCGCGGGGCGTGCCGCCGGCGAACTGAGGTCGAGTGAAAGGGTCATGCCGGAGATATGGGGTCGCTGCCTGAGGGTTGCGAAACTGCGCGCATATCACAGTCGATGCGCGTCGTCACCGGGCGATGGCGCGGACACATGAAGGGCCGGCGGCGGATAGAAGCTGCCGTTGACCGAATTTCAGCCTTGCCTCAACAATGACATCCATCTCCATACTGTGAGAGTTGTCCGAGAGGATGGTTTTGCGGCGGGCGGTCAGCATGAAACCAGTATTGTTCGCGCTGCTAGGGCTTTGGTTTGTGTCGCCTTGCTTGGCCGCGGCGCGGGTGGCGCTGGTTGTTGGTGTCGCCGACTACCGCGGCATCGAACCTCTGCGCAATACGGTGCGGGATGCCCAACTGATCTCCGAACGACTGCGCCAGGTCGGCTTCGAGGTGTCGACGCTGCGCGATCCGGACGCCGGGCAGCTCGATCAGGCATTGCGCGATTTCTCCTTCCAGGCGGAAGTCGCCGAGATCGCGCTGCTCTACTTCGCGGGGCACGGCGTGGAGGTCGGCACGCGCAACTTCGTGCTGGCGGCGGATGCGGTCATTTCCCGGATGGAGGACGTTCCGGCACAGGGCTTTGCGCTGGATCGCCTGCTGGCGGCCACCGCGACCGCGCGCAGCCTGCGGATCGTGATCCTCGATTCCTGCCGCGACAATCCGTTTTCGGCGGTCGCCGGCGTCGACGCCTTCGCAAAGTCGGCATCCGCCCAGGTGGAGCAGTCCGCGACGGCGTCGGCGCGCGGCACGCTGGTGGTGTATTCGACCAAGGACGGAGCGCCGGCCCTCGACGGAGACGGCGCCAACAGTCCGTTCGCCTTTGCTCTCGCGGAGACGCTCGGCCAGCGGGGAATAGAGATCGGCATGGTCTTCCGGCGCGTGCGCGACGCCGTGCTGCAGGCCACCCGGGGCCAGCAGGAGCCGTATACCTATGGGTCGCTTTCCGGCCGGCCGCTGTTCCTGGCCGGCGGCGGCGAGCCCGATTCCGCCGGAACCGACAGGCGGCAGGCGTGGTCCGCCATGCGTCCGGACGACGAGATCCAGTTGCTGGCGCTGGCCGATGCCGGGGACACGCGATCGCTGGTCGGCCTCGCCTATATCCGGCAGAATCCGGGCAGCAGGACCTACGATCCGCGGCAGGCGTTCGAATATCTCAAGCGCGCCGCGCAGGCGGGCAACGCCGAGGCGCAGTATGAGCTGGGAAAGGCGTTCGAGAAGGGCATCGGAACGCCGCAGGATGTCCAGGCCGCCCTGCATTGGTTCAACCAGGCGGCCGATCAGGATTTCGGCGACGCGATCAACGACCTCGGCTACCTCTACAGTTTCGGCGGAGGCGGGCTGCCGCGCGACAGGCAGCGGGGCGTCGACCTGTTCATGCGCGCTGCGGAACTGGGCCAGCCTGAGGCCCTGTTCAACGCCGCGGCGATGATCGACGAAGGTCGTGTCGAAGGACGGGGGAGTTCCGAGGCGGCGCTCTACCTTTATCGCGCCATACGCGCAGGCAGCGAGGAGGTGCTAAACCAGTTGAGCACCAAGCCGGACGTGTTCAGCCAGGCGACGCGGACCGCTCTTCAGCAACTGCTCCGCGACAACGGGTTTTATCAGAGCGCCATCGACGGGCGGTTCGGCGAAGGGACGCGGCGGGGGCTTCGCAGAGCCTACGGACTTCAGGAATGAATGAAAATTGGGGGATTGCTGATGACTGCAGAATCCAGGCGAAAATCCGTTGCCACCATGCTGGCGGCGGTGCTGCTTCAACCGTTCACGATCGCGGACGCGGCGGTGGATGATTCCGGCGGCGGGTTGCCGCTTCCCACCGGAGCCGTTTCGATGATTCCGGTCCCCATCGCACCCTTTGCGACGGAACAGGCGGACGAGACCTATCAACTGGCCTATTCGCCCGGCTACACCCAGGTGATCGTCAAGGCGCTGGGCGAAGTGCGTGCCGAATGCGCCTCGGTGCCGTCCGAATATCGAATCGACTGCCTCGCCCAGGGCTTGAAATGGGCAGCGACCCGACAGGACGCGCCGGACTACGAGCGGGCAAACGCGATCCTGCGCAGCGCCGGCAGCAAGCTCGACAGTATCGTCAAGCGCAATCTCGACCCCGCCAAGCCGGCGCTCGACGCCAATACCAAGGACAACCCCACCTGGAAAAGGCCGCGCAAATACCGTGCCGTCAAACGCGCCAATCTTGCGGCAGCCAATGCGGAGGCGCGCCAGGTCATCGAGGGCGCGGTGGCCGAGCTTCTTCGGGCCGCGGAGAGTTCCGCGGAGCGCCGCAGCCACTACGCCAAGATCGCCGCAGCGCTGGATTCGACGAAAACCCTGCTGCGATCGTCCTGAGACAAGGTGGCGCGATGCGCTCCGTCGTCCTGGTTCTGGCGATGCTGTGGTCGGGTGCCTGCGGGGCGGCCGAGCAGATCGTGCCGGCGGAGCGCATCGTCGAGGGTCTCGCCGGTGCGTCGACGGACAGGCCGCTCGTCCGCGGTCTGGCGGGGCGGCCGCGCGGCGCACGGCCGATCGAGGCGATCCGGGTCGATCGCCTGCGCGCGCTGGATGCCGCGGGCGAGGACGACTTGAGCGAAGATGCGGTCGACGCCGCCCGCGCGATCCTCGCCGATCTGCGGCTGCAGGCGATCGACCTTCCGGTCGCGTTCGCATTCGGGTCGGCCGAAGTCAGCGATGCGGGTTATCGCCAGCTCAACGCGCTCGGCGTCGCCCTCAGCTCGGGACGCCTGCGCCAGGCCTCCTTCATCGTTGCCGGTCATACCGATGCGGTCGGATCGCAGGCTGCCAACCGGCTTCTGTCGAAGCGGCGGGCCGACGCGGTCCGGGACTATCTGGTGAGTGCCTTCCGGATGGAGCCGTCGAGGCTGATCGCGCTGGGATTCGGCGAGACGATGCTGAAGGACGAGGCGGACGGCGCGGCGACGGTGAACCGGCGGGTGGAAGTCCAGGCCTTCCTGCCGCAATAGCCGTGCTTCGCTTCCGAGGAGCAACCGTGGCCGGCCGCGGACGCGGCGACCGGCTATTTGCAGGTGGCGATCGACGACAGCGCGGCGGAGATGCCCTTCAGCGAGAAGGTGTAGTTGGTCGGGTTGCCGCGCCCGGACTTGGCAGCAACCTTCATGTCGGCGCCGCCCTTCATGGCGGCGATCAACTGGGGTTCCTCGGCAGCGTTCTCGACCCAGGCGGATTTGCCCTTGGTGAACATTGAGAAGCTTTTGGCTCCCACCGTCACCGTCACCTTGGAGTTCTCCTGGAAATTGTAGGAGGCGATGAACTGCGGCTCGTAGGTGACCTGCTGACCCGGACGCTGCGAAACGAAGAAGAAGATGTCGCCGTGGTCGAGCGAGTCCGGCTTCTTCTCGGTCGGCACGGTGAGCACGTAGCAGACCTTTCCATTGCCTGCCTGGTAGGAGTAGGTCCCCCAGGCGTTGTGCTGGCCGATCTTGGTCGCCGACTGTGCGAATGCGGGCAGGGCGCCGAACGCCAGAACCAGACCAGAAACCGCTGCCATGAATGCGCGCATATGTTCACCGTCTCGCTTCATTTCAGGAAATGCCTGTTCGAGCGGAATCGCGACCGCCGAACGGCTTAATTTTGAATTAGTCAGAGTTACGAAACGGTGAACGAGCCGCATAATTGGTCGTTCGCGCCCGAGAACCGCTGCCAACCCTCCGTCGACACCCCAATCGCCCGGGCCCTGGGGCGAAAGGTGGCGCCACGAGAGGTTTCAATCCACAAAAGCGGCAGCAGTTTGACTGTTTTCCGTTGGGCCGGGCGCCTCAGGACCGGGTCTCGAGCGCCTCGCGTGCGGCTTCCCGATGCACAGGCTTCACATGGGCCCGCACCGCCGCCAGCGCGGCGGTCAGCACCGCGATGTCGTCGGTGAAGCCGATGCCGACGAAGACATCCGGAATGGTGTCGGTCGGAAGGACGAAGTAGGCGAGCGCGGCGAGCAGCATCATGCGGGCCCGCATCGGGGTGTCCTTGTCGAGCGCGCAATAATAGCTCGCCACGACCTCGTCCATGAACGGGATCTGGCGCGCCGCTTTCCTGGCCGTCGCCCAGAACCGGGCGCGAACGTCGCGTTCCTGTTCGCTCGTATCAGCCGATGTGGTCATCCGTGATCGACATCTCCTGCTTCTCGCGATGTGGTGAGGGCCGGCCCGCCGCGCAAGGCATCAGCCGCCGGCGATGCGGCTCATCCGGCGGGCGAGGTCGAAGTCCAGCGGCGTCAGGCCGCCGGCATCGTGGGTATTCAGCTTCACCTCGACCGTCCTGTAGACGTTCGACCAGTCGGGATGATGATCGAGTTTCTCCGCCGCGAGCGCCACGCGGGTCATGAAGCCGAAGGCCTCGCTGAAATTGCGGAAGGTGAACGTCCGGGAGATCGACAACCCATCGGCTGCCAGCGTCCATCCATCGACGCCCGCCATCGCCTCGCCGATCGCGGCAGGTGTCATCTTGTCGCGCGCCATGTCGCTCTCCGCGGCAACCCGTCCAAAGTGTGAGGATAGGCCGCCATGCGCGGAAGGAAAGCCCGTGGCGTGCCGAAATCGTCGCCCCTAGCGCAGCGTGCGCGAAGCATCCGACATGTCCGCCGGCAGGCTGGAGCGCGGATCGGATCCGGTCAGCGGCCAGACCTCCTCGACGATGTACGGTCCGCCGCCCACCGAATCGCGCGACGACATCAGCACGAAGCGCCCGACCTTGAAGGGCAGGGCTTCGAAGTTGCCGCGCGCTGAAAGGTAGTGCGCGACGTCGATGGTGGAGGAGTTGCGCAGGCGGGCGAGCGTGACGTGCGGCACGAATCTGCGGGGATCGGACGGCAGGCCGATGCGCTGGCAGATGCGCTCGATCTCGGCCTGCAGCGCATTGAGATCCGGCGAGGGCGCGGCCGCCGCATAGATCGAATGCGGCTTCCTGGAGCCGAAGGCGCCGACGCCGGACAGCCGCAGCGGGAAGGATGGCCGTCGCACCCGGTCGAGCGCGTTGGCGACCTCGTCCGCGACGTGGCCCTCGACATCGCCGATGAAGCGCAGGGTGATATGATAGTTCTCGACATCGATCCAGCGCGCACCCGGCAGGCCGCCGCGCAGCAGCGACAGGGAGAGCGCGGCGTCGCGCGGGACTTCGAGGGCGGTGAAAAGACGCGGCATGAAAAGCCTCCCTTCCTCGAATCGTCGGATCCCAAACGGATCATCCTTCAATTGTGCGGGCAAGCGGTTAATGTGCGTTGCAACAAGAGAATGGATGACGCAGCGTAAGATCGACGTCAGGCGCCCCCGCCCATCCTTGCGAGCTCGGCCTCGATGGTCGGCAGGAAGCGGTCGACCATCACGTCGATGCCCTTGCCGTTGGGATGCATTCCGTCCTCCAGTTGCAGGTCGCGCTGCGCCGCCACGCCGTCCAGGAAGAAGGGATAGAGCGGGACCTCGTATTTGGCCGCGAGATCGGGATAGATCGGGTCGAAGCTGGCGGCGAAGTCCGGACCGAGATTCGGCGCGGCGCGCATGCCTGCCAGCACGACGCCGATGTTCCGCTTGCGCAGCGCGGCGATCATCGCGTCGAGGTTTCTGCGCGTGATGTCGGGGGCGATGCCGCGCAGCATGTCGTTGGCGCCGAGTTCGAGGATGACCAGCCCGGTGCCGTCCGGCACCGACCAGTCCAGCCGCGCCAGCCCGCCGCTGGAGGTGTCGCCGGAGACGCCGGCATTATCGATCACGACATCGTGACCCTTGTTTTGTAGCGCTGCCTGCAGCTTTTCCGGAAAGCTCTGGCCGGCATCGAGGCCGTATCCGGCCATCAGACTGTCGCCGAAGCCGACAATGCGCAGCGGCTCGGCCCTGGCGGCGGACGAAACCGCGAAGGCGGCGGCGAAGGTCAGCAGGAGGGCGAGCGCCAAGCGTTTGAAAGCCATCGGGGAGGAACCATATGTCGGTGACGAGACTGCCATCATCCCATCCATATAGGACTCTTCCTTGACCGCAGAAGCCGTGATCGAACTCCGCGACGTTTCCCTCACGCTCGGCGACGGCGCCTCCTCGGTGCATGTGCTCAAGGGCATCAGCCTCGATGTCATGGCCGGCGAAACGGCCGGCATCGTCGGCCCGTCCGGATCGGGCAAGTCGACGCTGCTGATGGTGCTGGCCGGGCTTGAGGGGGTCGACGCCGGCACGGTGAAGATCGCCGGCACGCTGCTCAACGGCAGGAGCGAAGACGCGATCGCCGCCTTCCGGGGGCGGACGATCGGCATCGTCTTCCAATCCTTCCATCTGATCCCCAACATGACCGCGCTGGAGAACGTTGCGGTGCCGCTGGAGCTGGCGGGCCATCCGGATGCCTTCGCGGCCGCGGCGCGGGAACTCGCGGCCGTCGGCCTGAGCGAAAGGCTGACGCACTATCCGGGCGAGCTCTCCGGCGGCGAGCAGCAGCGCGTGGCGATCGCCCGCGCCCTGGCGCCGTCGCCGCGCATCCTGATCGCCGACGAGCCGACCGGCAATCTCGACCAGGCGACGGGACGCCAGATCGCCGACCTGCTGTTCGCCAAGGCGTCGGAGCGCGGGACGACCCTGGTTCTGGTGACGCACGACCCCGCGCTCGCGGCGCGCTGCTCGCGGCAGATCGCGCTGCGCTCGGGCCGCATCGAGGCCGACGCCCGGCAGGCGGTCGAGGTCTAGCGGCAAGCATGGATATCGCCCTCATTCCCTCGCGCCCCCCTCTGTCCTGCCGGACATCACCCCCCTGGGGCAGGGCAATCGCATATGAGGCTACCCCCACCCCTAACCCCTCCCCGCAAGGGGGAGGGGAACCAGCCTGCAGCTTCGTCGAACGCCAATCGTCGCCGAATCTGACTGGCAGAGCGGTCGCAAAGTCCCCCTCCCCCTTGCGGGGAGGGGCTAGGGGTGGGGGTACGCAGCCGTCAACATTCCAGCCGGCCGCCATATGCGATAGCCCCGCCCCCTGGGGGGGAGATGTCCGGCAGGACGGAGCGAGGCTGTTCGGAGCGAAGGCCTCTTCAGCGCGGGAGCCAAGCCGATGACCGCCATCGCGGAACATTCAGTCGCCCGCAGCGGCAACGCTCCGCCACCGGTTCATTCTCTCAGGCTCGCCGTCCGCTTCGCGCTGCGCGAGATGCGCGGCGGACTGTCCGGCTTCCTGATCTTCCTGACCTGCATCGCGCTCGGCGTCGCGGCGATCGGCGGGGTGAATTCGGTGGCGCAGGCGATCAAGACCGGGGTTGCGGCGGAAGGCCAGGTGCTGCTCGGCGGCGACCTGCGCTTCGAAATCAACCAGCGCGAGGCCACGCAGGCCGAGCGCCGCTTCCTCGAGAGCCTGGGCACGGTCGGCGTCAGCGCCAATATGCGGTCGATGGCGCGCCTGCCGGACGGCTCGGACCAGACGCTGGTCGAGGCCAAGGCCGTCGATGCGGCTTATCCGCTGTTCGGCACGCTGGTCACCGACCCGATGATGCCTGTCCAGGATCTGCTGGCGGCGCGTGCCGGGATTTTCGGCGCGGCGGCTCCGGACCTGCTTTACGAACGGCTCGGCCTGAAGGTCGGCGACAGGGTACAGCTCGGCGGTGCGACGCTGGAACTGCGTGCCAGGATCGTCAGCGAGCCGGACGCCATTTCGGACGGGTTCGGCTTCGCGCCGCGGCTGCTGCTGTCGCTCGACGGGCTCCACGCCGCCGGACTGGTGCAGCCCGGCAGCCTGGTCGAGCATGCCTACAAGGTCCGGCTGCCTGACGGCACGGCGGATGCACGCCTCAGCGAGATCCGCGCGCAGGCCGGCGCCGATTTCCCGCAAGCCGGGTGGAGCATCCGCAGCCGCGGCAACGCGGCGCCGGCGCTGTCGTCCAACATCGAGCGGTTCTCGCAGTTCCTGACGCTGGTCGGGCTGACCGCGCTGGTCGTCGGCGGCGTCGGCGTCGCCAATGCGGTGACCGCCTATCTCGACGGCAAGCGGGGCGTCATCGCCACCTTCAAGAGCCTCGGCGCGTCGGGCGGCTTCGTCTTCACGCTCTACCTGGTCCAGATCCTGATCATCGCCGGGCTCGGCATCGTGATCGGCCTGGTGCTGGGCGCGCTGATGCCCTACGGGGCGAGCGCGGCGCTTTCGTCCTTCATTCCGGTTCCGGCCGAACCCGGCCTCTTCCCGGACGCGCTGGCCCTGGCGGCTGGGTTCGGCGTTCTCGTGACGCTCGCCTTCGCCGTCCTGCCGCTCGGGCGGGCGCGGGCCATTCCGGCCACCGCGCTGTTCCGCGAGATGGGCGTCGGCGGGCGTGGCCTGCCCGCCTGGCCCTACATCGCAGCCGCCCTGATGGCGGCGGTGGTGCTCGCCGTGTTGTGCATCTGGTTCGCCGCCGACCGGCGCATCGCCTCGATCTTCGTCGTCGCGGCGATCTTCGCCTTCATCGTGCTGCGCATCGTCGGCCTGGGCGTGCAGGCGCTGGCGCGCCGCGCGCCGCGCGTCCGTTCGACGGCGCTGCGGCTGGCGATCGGCAACATCCACCGGCCCGGCGCGCTGACGCCTTCGGTGGTGCTGTCGCTCGGCCTCGGCCTGACGCTGCTGGTGACGCTCGCCCTGATCGACGGCGATTTGCGGCGGCAGGTATCCGGCGCGCTGCCGGAGCGCGCGCCGAACTTCTTCTTCGTCGACATCCAGGGCTCGGAGATCGATGCCTTCGGCAAGCTGGTCGAGGAGGCCGCGCCCGAGGGCAATCTGATGCGGGTTCCGATGCTGCGCGGCCGCATCATGGCATTGAACGGCGTCGACGTTCAGAAGATCCAGGTTCCGCCGGAGGGCGCCTGGGTGCTGCGCGGCGACCGCGGCCTGACCTATTCGCAGACCCTTCCGGAGAATGCCACGCTCGCCGAGGGGAGCTGGTGGGCGCCGGACTATTCCGGGGAGCCCCTGGTGTCGTTCTCGGCGCGGGAGGCCGGCGAGATCGGCCTGAAGATCGGCGACGCGGTGACGGTCAACGTGCTCGGCCGCAACGTCACGGCGCGCATCGCCAATCTGCGCGACGTCAAGTGGGAATCGATGAGCATCAATTTCGTCATGGTGTTCTCGCCCAACACCTTCGCCGGCGCGCCGCATTCCTGGCTGGCGACGCTGACTGACCGGGGAGCGACGAGCGCCGAGGAGGCCAAGATCCTCAACACGGTGACGCGCGCCTTCCCGGCTGTCACGACCGTGCGGGTCAAGGACGCGCTCGACGTGGTGAACAGGCTGATCGAGCAACTGGGCACCGCCATCCGCGCCGCGGCGGGCGTGGCGCTGGTCGCCTCCGTGCTGGTGCTTGCCGGAGCGCTGGCGGCGGGCAACCGCGCCCGTGTGCACGACGCGGTGGTGCTGAAGACGCTGGGCGCGACGCGCCGCACGCTGATTGCCGCCTTCGGCCTCGAATACATGCTGATCGGACTGTCGACGGCGGTGTTCGCGCTGGCCGCCGGCGGCCTGTCGGCCTGGTACGTCGTGTCGCAGGTGATGCGGCTGCCGTCGTCGTTCTCGCCGACGGTCGCCGCCGGCACCGTGTGCCTCGCCCTGGTGCTGACGATCGGCATCGGCCTCGTCGGCACCTGGCGCGTTCTCGGCCACAAGGCCGCACCCGTGCTGCGGACCCTGTGATGATCAGCGATGGGCCGCGGTTCACCATAGCCTTCACTTTCGTATGAATATGTAGAAAATCGTTGGCTCACGGCCTGTTTCACCCGGTCACCGGTCTTGTTCTCGACGTGAAGACGCATCATATTTCCGGCAAGGCATGCTGGAGCTCCGCCAGCGGCGCCTGGGCGGCTGTCCGCCTGACACCGGACGGGGCAGAAGCAACAGAGGAATTCAATGGCTGACCTTCGCAACTACCAGACGCGTGTGGCCAACGCGGACACCCGCGCCGACGCGGCCATAGACCAGGGCCTGCGCGCCTACATGCTCAAGGTCTACAATCTGATGGCCATCGGCCTCGTCATCACCGGCCTGGCCGCCCTGGGCACGGTGATGCTGGCCACCACCAATGATCCCGCCGCCGCGGTCGCGACGCTGGGTAACGGCAAGATGCTGACCAGTCTCGGCGTGGCGCTCTACGGCTCGCCGCTGAAGTGGGTCGTCATGCTCGCCCCGCTCGGCATGGTGTTCTTCCTGAGCGCGCGCATCGGCTCGATGAGCACGTCGGCGGCGCAGACGACGTTCTGGGTCTTCGCGGGCCTCATGGGCCTGTCGCTGTCGTCGATCTTCCTCGTCTACACCTCGGCGAGCATCGTCCAGACCTTCTTCGTCACCGCGGCGGCCTTCGGCGCCCTGTCGATCTACGGCTATTCGACCCGTCGCGACCTGACGGCCATGGGTTCGTTCCTGATCATGGGCGTGTTCGGCATCATCATCGCGATGGTGGTCAACATCTTCCTGCAGTCGTCCGCCCTGCAGTTCGCGATCTCGGCGATCGGCGTGCTGGTGTTCGCCGGCCTGACCGCCTACGACACGCAGAAAATCAAGGAGATGTACTGGGAAGGCGACGACACGCTGGTGGCCGGCCGCAAGGCGATCATGGGCGCGCTGACGCTCTATCTCGACTTCATCAACCTGTTCTCGTTCCTGCTGAGCTTCCTCGGCAACCGCGAGTAGGCTGCGGCACGGACCATCGATACGAAAGGGCGGCCTTCGGGTCGCCCTTTTCATTTGCGCGGCCGCACATTAGGCAGGGCGCGTCCCTTGGGGCCGCGCCAGCCATGATCGTCATCCGTTCCGCAACGAGCCGAGACCTTCCCGTCATTACCTCGATCTACGAGGACGCCGTCCTGCACGGCACGGCCACCTACGAGCTCGAGCCGCCGCCGCTCGCCGAGATGGCCCAGCGCTTCGCCGCGCTGGCGGCGGGCGGCTATCCCTATCTGGTGGCGGAGGATGGCGGGGCGGTCGTCGGCTATGCCTATGCCGGACCGTTCCGGCCGCGCCCGGCCTACCGCTTCATGGTCGAGGATTCGATCTACATCGCGCCGCAGGCCAGGGGGCTGGGCCTCGGCAAGCTGCTCCTGGCGGCGCTGATCGAGGAGGTTCGGCGTCTCGGCTTCCGACAGTTCGTGGCGGTGATCGGCGATGGCTCGCCGGCCAGCCCGTCGGTCCGGCTGCACGAGCGGATGGGGTTCCAGCACACCGGCAGACTCTCGGCATCCGGCTACAAGCACGGGCGCTGGCTCGACACCATCTTCATGCAGTTGTCGCTGAACGGCGGCGCCGACAGTCCGCCGGATCCGCTGTCGCTACCGGAACGGCGCTACGCGGCGCGGCTCTGAAGTTGGCCGGCACAGCGGATCATCGGGGGCGTCCCGGCCGTCATCCTTTCGAGCCAGGATCCAAAACGACTCCGGCGGCATGTGCGCCGCCGGAAGGGTGACCCTGGACGGGTCCAGGCAGTTCGGCTTCCGGAGATCGATAGACTACTAGCAAGCCTATGATTCTAACGGAATTTTGAATCTGACATCGGCTTGGGTCCGCCTGACGTCCAATGGGATGCGAATGTCAAATTCGTTCCGCTAAAGCGCGTCGCGTCAAATCGGACTCAGGAGACGCGCTTCAAGTTCCTGTTTTTGATGCATGTCGTTGTCCCGAAATCGGTTCCCACCTTCGGGCGACATGCATTAGTGCATCGTCTCCTGGCGCAACTTCATCATCTCGTCCTTGATCGCCAGCTTGCGTCGCTTGAGATTCACGATTTCGAGATCGTCCACCGATGGATGGGCCATCGCCTCATCGAGCTGACGCTCGATTTCACCGTGCTTCCGCTGCAACTCATCAAGATGGTTGGCAAGAGACATATGCTGCTCCCTTCGTGGTTTCCTCGATCGTAGCCTTCACGATCGCGACTCCCCGCCGAGCCGCCTCATGACGGTACCGTGACAGTGTGCCAACGATTCGGCCCGTTGTCGATTGCCATGTGGGAGCATTTCGCCGGCGTGCAAAGTGTGGTAACGCAATCGTGCCGGACGGGTTTGCGTGCCGGACCCGCCTGATCGGCGCCAACGCCGCCCTTTTGCTCACGGAAGTCATGTCGGACCAGGACCAGACCGAAATTCGGCTTGAACATGCCAAGCTGAAGCAGGAACATGCCGATTTCGACGCCGCCATCAATGCCATGATCGCGACGGGATGCGATCCGCTGCAGATCCAGCGGATGAAGAAGAAGAAGCTGGCCCTGAAGGATCGGCTGGCGAAGCTCGACGACCGGATCATCCCCGACATCATCGCCTGACAGCCGTCGCGCCGTTGCTTGCCGGGCTGCGCGATTTCGTCTAATCGCCGCGTTTCGAGAAGCGGGGAAGCGCAGTGGCCGGACCGACCGCAGACGTCGCCATCATCATGGGCAGCCAGTCGGACTGGGCGACGATGCGGCATGCCGCCGAAACGCTCGACGCGCTCGGCATCCCCCATGACGACCGCATCGTTTCGGCGCATCGCACACCGCGGCGCCTCTATGATTTCGCGGCCGGCGCGAAACAGGCCGGCTTCAAGGTCGTCATCGCAGGGGCAGGCGGTGCGGCGCACCTGCCGGGCATGACCGCGGCGATGACGCCGCTGCCGGTCTTCGGTGTCCCCGTGGAATCGAAGGCCCTGTCGGGCAAGGATTCGCTTCTCTCGATCGTCCAGATGCCGGCCGGCGTCCCCGTCGGAACCCTCGCCATCGGGCGGGCGGGCGCGGTCAACGCGGCGTTGCTGGCGGCGGCCGTTCTCGCACTTTCGGACCCGGCCCTGGCGGCCCGTCTCGACGCCTGGCGCGCCGCGCAGACGGCATCGGTGGCCGAGAGGCCATCCGAGGGATGAGCCCGATGCTCCCCCCCGGCTCGACCATCGGCATCATCGGCGGCGGCCAGCTCGGGCGCATGCTCGCCATGGCGGCGGCGCGGCTCGGCTACCGGACGCTTGTGCTCGAACCTCACGCCGACTGCCCCGCCGCGCAGGTGGCGAATGCGCAGATCGCCGCCGCCTATGACGATCCGCGGGCGCTGGCCGAACTTGCCGCACGATCGGACGTGGTGACCTACGAGTTCGAGAACGTGCCGGTGGAAGCCGCGGCACGGCTGGCGCGCGACGTTGCCGTCCTGCCGCCGCCGCTGGCGCTCGAGGTGGCGCAGGATCGCCTCACCGAGAAGGATTTCATCAACGGCCGGGGCATACGCACGGCCGACTACCGTGCCATCGACAGCGATGCCGACCTGGCGGCAGCGCTGGCCGCGTTCGGCGGCCGGGGCGTGCTGAAGACGCGCCGGCTCGGCTATGACGGCAAGGGACAGCGTGTGTTCCGCGGCGGCGAGGCGGTGACGGCAGGGGCGCATGCGGCGATGGGCGGCGTGCCGCTCATCCTGGAATCGCTGGTCGCCTTCGATTGCGAAATCTCGGTCATCGCCGCCCGCGCCGCCGACGGTTCGGTGGCGGCCTACGATCCGGCGCGCAACGTTCACCGCGACGGCATTCTCCACACCTCCACCCTTCCCGCAGGGGTTTCGGAGGCAACGGCCGCCGCCGCGCGGCAGGCCGCGGTGTCGCTGCTCGATGCGCTCGGCTATGTCGGCGTCATCGGCGTCGAGTTCTTCGTGCTGCCGGACGGCAGCCTGGTGGCCAACGAGATCGCGCCGCGCGTCCACAATTCCGGACACTGGACCGAGGCCGCCTGCGTCGTCTCGCAGTTCGAGCAGCATGTCCGCGCCGTCGCCGGCCTGCCGCTCGGCGATCCGCGGCGCCACAGCGACTGCGTCATGCAGAACCTGATCGGCGACGATGTGCTGTCCGTGTCCGATCTGGCGCGAGAGCCGGACGTGCTCGTCCACCTCTACGGCAAGGCCGAGGCGAGGCCCGGCCGCAAGATGGGGCACTTTACCCGGCTAACCGGAAGTTTTGCCGGCTGAGCTGCGAACGACCGCCCCAGGCTGCCTCGAAACGGCTGCTTCAGCGGCAGACTGCGCCGCATCTCGTTTGCCGGCTTGCGGCCGGCGGGCCGCGATACGGCGCTTCGGCAAAGATTCCCGACCGGTTAACACGACAGCCACAAAACTGTCATGCAACTGTTACATGCGCCCCCTAAGGCCTGTGCCGACGCGGCTGCCACGCGTCCGAAGCCAACAGGAACAGGCCCCAATGAAGAAGCTCACCCTCACCGCGTCGGCCGCCGTGCTGGCGCTCGCCGCCTCGGCCGGCTATGCCGCGGCCCGTGACCAGATCCAGGTTGCCGGCTCCTCCACCGTTCTCCCCTACGCCAAGATCGTCGCCGAGTCGTTCGGCGAGACCTTCACCGATTTCAAGACCCCCGTGGTCGAATCCGGCGGCTCGGGCGCCGGGATCAAGGAATTCTGCAAGGGCGTCGGCGAGAACACGATCGACATCGCCAATTCCTCGCGCAAGATGAAGGAAGACGAGCTGAAGTCCTGCGTCGCAGCCGGTGTCAAGGACGTCGAGGAAATCAAGATCGGCTATGACGGCATCGTCTTCGCCACCGACATCAAGGGGCCCGACTGGGCGCTGACCCCGCTCGACATCTACAAGGGCCTCGCCGCCGAGATCGTCGTCGACGGCAAGCTCGTCGCCAATCCGAACACCAAGTGGAACCAGGTCAACCCGGCCCTTCCCGACTGGGACATCGCCGCCTACATCCCCGGCGAGAAGCACGGCACCCGCGAAGTCTTCGAAGAGAAGCTGCTGGCCGCCGGCTGCAAGGAAGACGGAGCGCTCGACGTGATCAAGGCCGGCGGCGCCGACGACAAGGCGGCGCATGCCAAGTGCGTCGCCGTCCGCAAGGACGGCAAGGCGGTCGACATCGACGGCGATTATACCGAGACGCTCGCCCGCATCGACAGCAACAAGTCCGGCGTCGGCGTGTTCGGCCTCGCCTTCTACGAAAACAATGCCGACAAGCTGAAGGTCGCGACCGTCTCCGGCGTCACCCCGTCGACCGAGACCATCGCCTCGGGCGAGTATCCGGTGTCGCGTCCGCTGTTCTTCTACGTCAAGAAGGCGCATCTCGGCGTCATCCCCGGCCTGAAGGAATATGTCGAGTTCTTCCTCGACGACCAGATGGTCGGCCCGGAGAGCCCGCTCGCCGAGTACGGCCTGGTTGCCGCGCCGGATGCCGAGCGCCAGCAGCAGCGCGACGACTTCGCCGCCGGCAAGACCATGTGATCCGGACGGGCGCCGCGCGGCCTTGCAGCCGCGCGGCGCTCGCCCTCATCTCGCTCTAGAAGTCGCAGGCGTCCGGGACCAAGCCCATGCCGATGATCTACTACGTCGCCGTCATCCTCGCGATCGGCATCGTTGCCCTCGCGGTCGGCCGGCAGCGCGCGAGCGCCCAGACGCGCGGCCGCGACAAGCAGCATTCGCGTCCGCACTATCACGGCTGGTGGGCAATGCTGCTCGCCACGATCCCGGCGATCCTGCTCGTCGTCGTCTGGTCGATCGGCTCCACCATCTATGTCGAGCGCCACATCGAGGCGCAGATCCCGGAGCAGACCGACGACAGCCCGATCGCCAGCCGGTCGCTCGCCATCGGCATGATCCATAATCTGGCCGACGCGCTGCGCCGTCTCGACGCGGAGGCGCGCGCCAATCTCCCCGCCACCTTCGCCGAATTGCAGCCGAAGCTGGCCGCCAAGGGCGCCGCGCTTGCGCCGGACACCCAGGATTACATGATCGCGATCGCGGCCGGCGCCAATGCCGAGTCCGACACGCTGCGGCTGACCGGCGGCGTGCTGGCGCTGATCCTGGCGCTTGCCGGCGCGGCCTACGGCCTGCGCTCGATCCATCCCCGCGCGCAGGCCCGCAACAAGGTCGAGCGGATCGTGCTGTGGGCGCTGCTCGGGTCGTCGATGATCGCGATCCTGACGACGGTCGGCATCGTGCTGTCGATGCTGTTCGAGACCTTCCACTTCTTCTCGTCGGTGTCGCCGCTGTCCTTCTTCTTCGGCACGGTCTGGGATCCGCGCTTCGCGGCGGCCGGCGCCGGCGATTCCGCCGGCCAGTTCGGCCTGATCCCGCTGCTCGCCGGCACGCTCTACATCGCGCTCGTCGCTCTGCTCGTGGCCGTGCCGATCGGCCTGATGTCGGCCGTCTACATGGCCGAATATGCGTCGCGCCGGGTCCGGTCGATCGTCAAACCGGCGCTCGAACTGCTCGCCGGCATCCCGACCATCGTCTACGGCATCTTCGCCCTGGTGACGCTCGGGCCATTCCTGCGCGATCTCAGCGCCGCGCTGACCGGCGGCACGCCGTTCATCCAGGCGCAGTCGATCTTCACCGCCGGCGTCGTCATGGGCATCATGCTGATCCCGGTCGTCTCGTCGCTGTCCGACGACATCATCACCGCGGTGCCGCGCGCCATGCGCGACGGCTCGCTCGGCCTCGGCGCGACCCGTTCCGAAACCATCAAGCGGGTGGTCCTGCCGGCCGCGCTGCCGGGCATCGTCGGCGCCATCCTGCTGACGGCGTCGCGTGCCATCGGCGAGACGATGATCGTGGTGCTGGCGGCCGGCGTGGCGGCGAAGCTCACCGCAAACCCCTTCGAGGCGATGACCACCATTACCGTCAAGATCGTCAACCAGTTGACCGGCGACCTAGAGTTCAACTCGCCGCAGACGCTGGTCGCCTTCGCGCTCGGCCTGACGCTGTTCGCCGTCACGCTGGTGATGAACATCGTCGCGCTCTACATCGTGCGCAAGTACCGGGAGCAGTACGAATGACCGACGTCACACTCGACAGCCTGCCGGTCGCCACCGCGCCAGCCCGGCGCGACATCGGCATCAGGAAGCGCTACGCCGCCGAACGCCGCTTCCGCTTCTACGGGCTCGCCGCCATCTCGGTCGGCCTGATCTTCCTGGCAGTGATGCTCGTGACGATCGTCGGCAAGGGCTACACCTCCTTCATGCAGACCTCGATCCTGCTGCCGATCACCTTCGACGCGAAGGTCATCGATCCGCAGAACAAGCGCGAGACCGACCCGAGCGTGCTGATCAAGGCGAATTATCCAAACCTCGCCCGCGACGCGCTTGCGACACGGCTCGGCATCTCCAAGGACGACAAACCGCAGATCGCGGCGCTCAAGGGCTTCGTGTCCGATGGTGTGCGGGTGCAGTTGCGCGACATGGTCGTCGCCGATCCGTCGCTGATCGGCCAGACCCGCGACGTCTGGGTGCTGGCCGGCGCCAACATCGACTCGGCCTTCAAGGGCCAGATCGATCTCGACGTCGCCGAGGGCAACCGCAAGGTCTCCGACCGACAGGTGGGCTTCATCGACAAGCTGCGCGACGAAGGGGTGATGGAGGGCAAGTTCAACACCGGCCTGTTCACCTACGGCGCGTCGAGCCGCCCCGAGACGTCGGGCGTCGGCGTGGCGATCATCGGCTCGTTCTACATGATGCTGATCGTGCTGCTGCTGGCACTGCCGATCGGTGTCGCCGCCTCGATCTATCTCGAGGAATTCGCCAAGAAGAGCCGGCTGACCGACATCATCGAGGTCAACATCAACAACCTCGCCGCCGTGCCGTCGATCGTCTTCGGCCTGCTCGGGCTCGCGATCTTCCTCAACTTCTTCGGCTTGCCGCGATCGGCGCCGCTGGTCGGCGGCCTGGTGCTCGCGCTTCTCGTGCTGCCGACGATCATCATCGCCTCGCGCGCCGCGCTGAAGGCGGTGCCCCCGTCGATCCGCGAGGCGGCGCTCGGCGTCGGCGCGTCGAAGCAGCAGGCGGTGTTCCACCACGTCCTGCCGCTGGCGATGCCGGGCATCCTCACCGGTACGATCATCGGCATGGCGCACGCCCTCGGCGAGACCGCGCCGCTCCTCCTCATCGGCATGGTCGCCTTCATCGTCGACGTGCCGCACGGCGTCACCGACGCGGCGACGGTGCTTCCCGTGCAGATCTTCCTCTGGTCGGACCTGCCGGAGGTGGGCTTCCAGGCGAAGACGTCCGCCGCCATCATCGTGCTGCTCGCGTTCCTGCTGATCATGAACGGGGCGGCGATCCTGTTGCGCAAGCGCTTCGAGCGCCGCTGGTAGAGTGAACGGAGAGCGACCATGAACGAGGCTTCGATGTCCGCCGTCTCCGCCACGGGTGCCGTCGCCGTGCCGGCCGCTGCCGCCGGGACGCAGCCGAAGGTCGTCGCCCACGAGGTCAACGTCCACTACGGCGAGAAGCATGCGCTGAAGAACGTCTCGATCGACATCCCGCCGCGTGCGGTGACCGCGTTCATCGGCCCGTCCGGCTGCGGCAAGTCGACGTTCCTGCGCTGCATCAACCGGATGAACGATACGATCGAGGGCTGCCGCGTCGACGGCCGGATCACCATCGACGAGCAGGACATCTACGATCCGTCCCTCGACGTGGTCGAGCTGCGTGCCCGCGTCGGCATGGTCTTCCAGAAGCCGAACCCGTTTCCGAAGTCGATCTTCGAGAACGTCGCCTACGGCCCGCGCATCCACGGCCTTTCCCGGTCGAAGGCGGAGCTCGAGGAGATCGTCGTCACCAGCCTCAGGAAGGCCAGCCTCTTCGAGGAGGTGAAGGACCGGCTGAACGATCCGGGCACCAGCCTGTCCGGCGGCCAGCAGCAGCGGCTCTGCATCGCCCGGGCGATCGCGGTGTCGCCGGAGGTGATCCTGATGGACGAGCCGTGCTCGGCCCTCGACCCGATCGCCACCGCCCGCATCGAGGAGCTGATGGACGAGCTGAAGAAGAACTACACGATCATCATCGTCACCCACTCGATGCAGCAGGCCGCGCGGGTTTCGCAGAAAACCGCGTTCTTCCACCTCGGAATCCTTGTCGAGACCGGGGCGACGCAGCAGATATTCACCAATCCGAAGGACAAGCGGACCCAGGACTACATCACGGGCCGCTTCGGCTGAGGACAGAGACCGCCATGCCGATTTCCGAGCATATCGTCGCTTCATTTGACGACGAACTGAACGAGCTGAGCCAGAAGATTGCCGAGATGGGCGGTCTCGCTGAACAGCTCGTCGGCGACTCCGTCACGGCGCTCGCCCGCCGCGACACCGACGTCGCCCAGCGCATCATCTCCGAGGACCAGAAGATCGACCGGCTGCAGCGCTACATCGAGGATCATGCGATCCTGATGATCGCGCGGCGCCAGCCGATGGCCAAGGACCTCCGCGAGATCATGGCGGCGATCCACGTCGCCAACGATCTCGAGCGCGTCGGCGACCTCGCCAAGAACACGGCGAAGCGGGTGATCGCCATCGAGTCGAACTTCGCCTCGCAGCGCCTCGTCGCCGGCGTCGAGCACATCGCCGAGCTGAGCCTCGCCCAGCTCAAGAACGTCCTCGACGCCTACGCGGCCCGCGACCTCGCCGCCGCCCGCATCGTGTGGGAGCGCGACGACGAGATCGACGCGAT
>JAHBYY010000046.1 GCA_019635715.1 Rhizobiaceae bacterium
TTCGCGCGCTTCGAAGCTGATCGCCTCGTTCGCCTTGACGACACGTCCCTCGCCGCCGCCGAACACCTCGTTGGCGGCGACGCGGTAGTATTTCTTCAGGTCGTCGATCCTGAGCACGGGCGCGCCCGGCTTGACCGCCTCGACCTCCTTGCGCGCGCCCTCCGGCAGCGCCGCCCAGTCGATCTCGTTGAAGCGGATGCAGCGGCTGTAATGGCCTTCGTGACCTTCGACCTCGATCATCGGGATCTCGTCCGCGTCGCAGCGGCCGGCGACGAAATGCTGGCAGCGCGGGCCGAAATTGCAGCCCTTCGGACGCTGGTGCGGCAGCGGCAACTGGCCGGGGATGGCGATCAGCGGCCGGGCGTTCTTGTCGGCGCCCGGCAGCGGAATGGAACGGAACAGTCCCTGCGTATAGGGGTGCCGCATCCGGTCGAACACGTCCTTGATCTTGCCGGTCTCGACCGCCTCGCCGGAATACATCACCGTGATCTTGTCGCAGGTTTCGAGAATCAGGCCGAGATTGTGCGACACGAAGATCATCGACGTGCCGTACTGATGGCCGAGACCCTTCACCAGCTCGACGATGCCGGCCTCGACGGTCACGTCCAGCGCCGTGGTCGGCTCGTCGAGCAGCAGCAGCGCCGGCTTCGACAGCAGCGCCATGGCGATGACGATGCGCTGCTGCTGGCCGCCCGAAAGCTGATGCGGATAGCTGCGCATCATCCGCTCCGGATCGGGAAGCCGCACCGCCTGAACCGTCTCCAGGGCGCGCCGGTAGGCCTCTTCCTTCGACACCTTGTCGTGCAGGATCGGCACTTCCATCAATTGCTGCCCGACCTTCATGGCCGGGTTCAGGCTTGCCATCGGCTCCTGGTAGATCATGGCGATCTCGTTGCCGCGGATGGAGCGCAGCTCCTCCTCGGTCATCTCGCCCATGTCCTTGCCTTTGAACTTGATCCGCCCGCCGACGATCTTCCCGATGTTGGAGAGGTCGCGCATGATCCCGAGCGAGACCGTCGACTTGCCGCAGCCGGATTCGCCGACGATGCCCATCGCCTCGCCGGGCTGGACGCTGCAGGAGAAATCCATCACGGCGGGAATCTCGCCCCGCTTGGTGAAGAAGGAGATCGACAGATTGTCGATCTCCAGGATCGGCTCGGCGTCTGCGGTGTTCGTGGCTTTGACGGCTTCGTTCATCGGAAAGCTCCTAAGGCCGGCTGGCCCGGATTGAGAATGAAGCACCCCCCTCTGGCCTGCCGGCCATCTCCCCCTCACGGGGGGAGATCAGCCAATCGCCAAGGCCGAAGCAGCCGATCTCCCCCCGTGAGGGGGAGATGGCCGGCAGGCCAGAGGGGGGTCGGTGAAGAACTATCGACACTATGGAAACTCAATCCTTCATCGACTGTTCGCGCAGGGCGTCGGCGAGGAGGTTCAGGCCGAGCACGAACGACATCAACGCTATTGTGGGCGGCAGCGCGGGGTGGATGAAGGAGCGCAGCAGGCGGCTGGCGTCCTTGATGGCGGTTCCCCAATCCGGGCTTTCCGGCGCGAGTCCCAGGCCGAAATAGCCCAGCGTGCCGAGCAGGATCGTCGTGTAGCCGATGCGCAGGCAGGCATCGACGATCAGCGGACCGCGCGCATTGGGCAGGATCTCCCACAGCATGATGTACCAGGGAGTTTCGCCGCGCGTCTGCGCCGCGGCGATGTAGTCGCGTGTCTTGATGTCCATCACCAGGCCGCGGACGATGCGGAACACGCCGGGCGAGGAAGCGAACACCACGGCCACGAAGATGTTGAGCTGGTTCGGATCGATATGGACGATGCCGAGCGGATCCTTGTCGAAGACCAGTCCGACATAGACCCAGCCGCCGATGACGATGGTCAGCGCCAAGAGCACGTAGAGCCTGTCCGGACGGTTCTTGAAGCGCGTGTAGAACAGCGTCGCGAAGAAGATGATCGGGAACAGGAAAAACACGCCCGCGAGGCCGTAGGGGATCGGCGTCTCCATGATGCCCGGCGTCACCAGCAGGTAGAACAGCAGGATGACCGGAAAGGCGAGCACGAGATTGGCCAGGAACGACAGGATCGAATCCACCCGCCCGCCATAGTAGCCGGCAGGCAGGCCGAGCGTCGCGCCGACCATGATGGCGAACATCGTCGCCGCGGGCGCGATGATCAGCACGATCTGGCTGCCCGACACCATGCGGCTGAACACGTCGCGGGCCAGCTTGTCCGCGCCGAAATAGTAGACGCCGCCGCCGTCCGGCACGATCGCCCCGGGCAGCGCGTCCTTCATGATCGGGATCTGGGCGAGCGGATCGAAGGGCGCGACCGTCGAGGCGAAGATCGCCGTGAACAGCCAGAAGAAACAGATCAGCACCCCGGCGATGCCGACGCCGTTGTCGTAGAGCTGACCGTAGAGGCCGAGCCGCTTCTTGTAGAACAGGCTCGCAGCGACGACGATCGCCATCGCCAGCCAGACCGGCCAGAAGCGGCCGATGACGCCGGCGATGATGGCAAAGACCCCGAGGAATTCCAGCTCCATCGTCCCGCCCCCTATTGAACTCTGATGCGCGGATTGAGGTAGGCGTAGCCGATGTCGGAGATCAACTGGGTGAACAGGACCACGAAGACCGACACCAGGGAGCAGCCCAGCAGCAGGTCGATGTCGTTGTTGCCTGCCGCCTCCACCAGCGTGAAGCCGAAGCCCTGGTAGCGGAACATCGTCTCGACGATGACGACGCCGGTGAGCAGCCACGGGAATTGCAGCATGATGACGGTGAACGGCGCGATCAGCGCATTGCGCAGCGCATGCTTGATCACCACGCTGGAGAAGCTCAGCCCCTTCAGCCGCGCCGTGCGGATATATTGCTGCGTCATCACCTCGACCATCGAGGCGCGGGTCATGCGGGCGATGTAGCCGATGCCGTAGACGGCCATCGTCATCACCGGCAGCGTGAAGTTGTAGAATGTCACGCCCTGCGACGTCGCCGAAGCGGCCGAGCCGTTGAGCCATCCCAGCCAGGTCGCGAATATGACCGTGAAGATGACGCCCGACACGTATTCCGGCGTGGCGGTGGTCGCGATCGAGGCGACCGAAAGCGTCCTGTCGAGGCGCGTTCCCTCGCGCATGCCTGCCAGGATGCCGATGAGCAGCGCGATGGGAACCATCGTCGCCATCACCCAGAACATCAGGATGCCGGTCGCGCCCAGCCCCGGCCAGAGCTTGGCCGACACGGTCGTCTTGAACTTGGTCGAGCAGCCGAAATTGCCCTGCAGGATGCCGCCGTAATGCGGCTCGGCCGGCTCGTTGCAGAAGGCGAAGCGCGGCTTCGCCTCCCCCGTCGCCGCATCGATGTTGGGTTGCTTCTTGACCACGCCGATCCACTGCCCGTAGCGGACGAGGAAGTTCTCGCGGTAGCCGTTCTTCACCAGCCAGCTTTCAAGCTGGTCCGCCGGAGTACGCATGTCGAGCTGACTGATGGCCAGCTTCTTCAGGTTCGGGTCGAGATTGACCATGAAGAAGACGACCATCGTCAGGCAGACCATGGTAGCCAGCATGGTGCCGAGACGGCGCAGAATGAATGCAAGCATCGTCGCCCCCTGCCGTTCAGGTTGGGGTCAGCAAATCGCAACCCTTTGAGATGAGAAGGGGGGCGTTCAGCCCCCCTTGCGGTTCCATCACCGGATCAGGCGTCTCCCAACCAGACCTTGCCGAAATCATGCTCGAAGGTCGGGTGCATGCCGTGATTCTTCACCACCGGCATGGAGCTGTTGTAGAGCTTGCGCCAGTACGGCTGGATGATGATGCCGGAATCCTGGAGGATCTTCTCGATCTTCTCCATGACGGCCTTGCGCTTCTCCGCATCGGCGATGCCGAGAGCCTCGCCGATGGCCGCATCCAGCTCCGGGTTGGAGTAGGCGGCCTCGTTCCAGGCCTCGCCGGTGCGATAGGCGATGGCCACCACCTGGACGCCGAGCGGACGCATGTTCCAGTTGGTCATCGAGTACGGATACTTCGTCCAGTCGTTCCAGAAGGTCGAGCCCGGCAGGACGGTGCGCTTCACCTTGATGCCGGCGTCGCGAAGCTGCGCGGCGATGGCGTCGCCGGTGTTCTTGTGCCAGTCCTCGTCCGAGGTGATCAGGTCGTGCTCGAAATCGGCCTGCCCGGCTTCCGCCATCAGTGCCTTCGCCTTGGCCGGATCGCGCGCGATCTTCGGCAGGGCGACATATTCCGGATGGATCTCGCAGACGTGATGGTTTTCCGCCGGAGCGCCGGCATTGGCGTAGCCGAGCTGCAGCACGATGGAATTGTCGACGCCGAGCTGAAGCGCATTGCGCACCTTCTGGTCGTCATAGGGCTTGTTGGCGACGTTGGTGCGGGCGACGATCGTCGCCGCCGTTATGGTCTCCGAAGTGACCGCGCCGACGCCTTCCAGGATCGACACATAGTCGGCGGAGGTCTCGTGGTTGGTATGGACCTCGCCGGCCTCGAAAGCCGAGACCATCGCCGACGGATCGGTTCCGTAGTCGATGAACTCGACGCCGTCGAGATAGACCTCGCCGTTCCACCAGGTGCCGTTCTCGCGGCGCTTGTAGACCACCTTCTGGCCGACTTCATAGGAAACGAGCTCGAACGGGCCGGTGCCGATCGGATTCTTGACGAAGTCGCGGCCGGTTTCGTCGAAGGAGCGGTGCACGACGAGGCCGGGATAGTCGCAGAGCTGCGGAATGAGCGCGATGTCGGGCTTGGTGAGCTTGAGCTTCACCGTCATGTCGTCGACCTTCTCGACCGCGCCCTCGCGCAGCTTGCCGCTCGCCTCGTCGACCAGCGTGCCGAGACGGCCCGGCATGGAATTGCCTTCGGCGCTCTTGTCGGCCCAGCGGGTGAAGTTGAAGATCACGTCCTCGGCGGTGAAGGTGTCGCCATTGTTCCAGGTGACCCCCGGACGGATCTTCAGCGTGTATTCGGTGGCGTCGTCGTTCACTTCCCAGCCCTCGAGCAGATAGGGCTCGAAAGTGTAGTCGCGCGTGTACTTCACCAGCGGCTCGAGCGTCTGGCGCTCGGCGTTGGAGATCTCCGACCAGTCGGCGGTGCGCGGATCCTTCGGATCCTTGACCCACATCGCAACCTTGAGGACGCCGCCCTTTTTCGGGGTTTCCTGCGCCAGCGCCTCTGTCGGGGCAGCCAGTCCGATCATGCCGTAGGCCATCGCGGTGGTCGCACCGAAGACGCTGGCCATCGCGAGAAACTCGCGCCGGTCGCAGTTTCCGGCCTTCACGTCCGCCGCCATCTTCTCGATGTGGGACGGGACCCGGTCACCGTTGCTCTTGTACATCGTCATTGCCAAACTCCCATTAACGGCTTTCCGCCTTGTAGCATTCCGCATCGCCATCGCATTGTCAAAGCGAGCGCGCACGGAACATGGGAGCGAATGTGCAATACGGAATGGCGTGCGGTTCGCGCGATTACGACACCGATGGCGCAAAATCGCAAATCACCCGCACCGAGCGAAAATAATGCTGCGGCACCACATTTCGTGTGGAGAAGATAGTGCCGGGCAGCTCCGCCGGTGAGCGCCAGCCGCCCCTAGCGATCGGGCCAGAGCCTTCCGCGCCGCTCGGCCCGGTCAGTACTCCCGCTCGAAGAAGATGCCGCCCTTGGCTTCGCCGTCATCGGCGGCCGAGCCGCGCAGCTTGATGCCCCGGCCGACGTCGAGATCGATCGAGGCCTTGCTCGATCCCGCCTTGTCGCCGGACTCGATGGACAGATAGGTCCGGTCGTTCAGATATTTGCCGACGGTCACCGCCGCGCCGCCGCTCTCGCCCGTGGTGACGTCGATATTGTCGACGCCGAGCTTTTCGCGCAGCGAGGTGAGCAGCGAGGTCGACCCGCCGCCGCCCGCGAGCTGCGCCGCTGCATCCGCCAGTTGCGCCAGTTGAACCGCCGACAGGTTCGACATGGCACGCCCGAAGATGAGCTGCGCCAGCACCTCGTCCTCCGGCAGGCTGGGGTTCGAGGTGAACGAGAATTTGGGATTGCTGGCCGGACCCGACACGATCACCGTCACCGTCGCGTCCGACGCTTGCGAGGACGCCTGGAAGTTGAGATCGGGCACCAGCGAGCCGTTGAACGTGATCGACCCCTCGCTGAACGTCAGGCGCCGGCCGAGCAGCGACAGCCGCCCGCGGCGCAGTTGGAAGCCTCCGGTGGCCTGCGGCGACGACACCGGCCCGAACAGCCGCAGCGATCCGCCCAGTTCGGCGTCGAGCCCGCGCCCCTGCACGAAGATGCGCTGCGGCGCGTTGACCGTCACGTCGAGTGTCATCCCCCCGCCGGTCGAGCCGCCCCCGCTCGCCGGCCTCAGCAGTTCGGCCTGGCGGCGAACCGCTTCGGGAGCGTCCTTGTGCTTCACGTCGAGCGCCGTGAGCGACGCGGGAAGGCGCTCGGGGATGGCGATGACCGTGCGCGCGAGATTGACCGTGCCGGTCAGGGCCGGCGCGATCGCCAGCGGCCCCTTGATCGCGAGGTCGGCGGAGACGGTCGTGGTGACGACGCGCCCGTCCGTATAGCGGCCGTCGGCGACCCGGATGGCGATGTCGGCCGGGAACCCAGATCCCGAGGCCATGCCGACCGTCCCGGATCCGCTCACGGTACCGCCGCTCGACAGCGTTCCGGTCAGACGGTTGATGGTCGCCCGATCGGAGCCCAGCGAGATGTCGGCGGTGATGTCGTTCAGGGCCAGGCCGGCGTCGACATAGACCAGCCGAGCCCCGCTGGCGCGCACCGAGCCGGTGATGGCCGGCGCGGCCGCCGGACCCCGCACGGCGACATCGATGCCGGCGGTGCCCGACACCGAAATGCCTTGCGCGGCCAATTGGGCCGAGAGGATGCCGAGCGGCACCGTGCCGTTGAACTTCAGGTCGAGCTGCGGCACGCCTGCCGTTCCGACGGTTCCGCCGCCGCTGAAACTGAGGCCGCCGCCGGCGGCCGTGGCCTCGAAGCTCAGACGGCTGCCGGCATAGCTGCCGGACGACCGGATCGTCAGCGCACCGATGCCGGCGGAGCGGGTCTGCGAGGTCCGCGCGCCGGTCCAGTCGAGCTGATAGCCGATGGTCGGGTTGGCGGCCGCGCCACTGACCTTCACGGTGCCGGAAATCGGCCCCGACGCGTCCAGTCCCGCTGCGAAGCGGTTTGCCAGGGAAGCCGGCAGGCCGGCCAGTGCGACGTTGAGATCGAGGCTGGAGCCCGCCGTGCCCGAGATGGTCGCCGTGCCGCTGCCGAGCGCCAGGGTCAGCCGGTCCAGCGTCGTGCTGCCGTTGACGATGCGCACGGTGGTGGCGCGCGACAGCCTGGTCGTGATGCCCTCGACGACCGCCTGCGCGGAGGCGAGTTCGATGGTGGTCACGCCACCCGTCGCCTCGACCCGGCCCGCGGCCTTGAGCGGGATGCCGCTGACGGTCGCGCCGCCGGCGAACTTCGTCCAGGTGCCGTCGCGCGCCAGGTCGACGTTCACGCCGCTGACGACCGTCGTGCCCGATTTCAGTTGCCTGGCGCTGACCGTGCCGGCGACGCCGGGCGCCGAAAGATAGTTCGAGACCGTCGCATCGATCGCGACGTCCGAAACCGAAAGATCGCCGCGCACGATCGACTTCGAGGTCGCCTTGACGGCGATGCGTGGCGCGCCCTGATTGCGCTCGAAGACGATTCTTCCGTTCAGGCTGCCGTCGATCTTCTCCAGCGCCAGCGCCGCCAGCGGGCCGATGTCGGGCAGGGTCAGCTCGATGGTTCCTTCCGGTACGAAATCCGGATCCAGCGACAACGCGCCAGCGACGCGGTTCCGGCCGAGCGACAAGGTCAGGTCGCGCACCGCGCTGCTGCCGTCGGACGTCGCCAGGACCGCCCTGCCGTCCAGCGCCTCGCCGCCGACGATGCCCTTCAGCGTCACCTTCGCCGCCGGGTTCCGGAGGTCGGCTTTCGCCGTGGCGTTGAACAGGAGATTCTCGATCGCATGGTCGGCCACCAGCAGCCTGTCGCTGGACACCGTCACGTCGAGATCGGGAGCCGACAAGGCACCCTTGGCCGTGGCCGAGAAGCCGATGGCTCCCTTTGCCTGGCCGGCGAGCGGCGCGATATCGCCGAGCGTCCCCTTGATCTCGGCGTCCAGCGTCTCGCCGGAAAGGCTGGCCGCACCTGTCGCCTGCAGCGGGCCGGAGGTGACGCTGATCGAGCGGGCTGCGATGGCCCCCTGCGCGTCACGAGATATGGCGGCAGCAAGCTGGACGATCTCGCCGAGCACCGGACGGGCCGCCGCGGGCAGCGCCGACGAGGCGACGTTGCTGCGCAGGTTGAATGCGACCGCGCCGTCGGCGAGCGACACGGATCCGTCGAACTGGCCGTTCAAGGCGTCCGACGTGATCGAGCCGCTGTGGATTGTGATCGTTTCGGGCGTCAGCGCGGCCGAGAACGCGGCACTCACTTCGCCGGCCACGAGAGGCGCGACCGTCGCGTTGTCGAGCGTCACCGAGGCGATCCTGGCCGTCCCCTCCACCGGCCCGGAGCGTGTTGCCGGATCGAAGCCGTCGGCACGGACGTTGATTGCGACGTCGTCGAGGCGCGCGCCCTTCGCAGCGACCGAGGCAAGCCGCGCCGCGAGGTCGAGCGTCGGACGGGCGGTCGTACCCGAGGCCTTCAGACGTGCCTGGCCGATCCCGATGGCCACGGCGCTGTCCGCGCCGCCGAGGGACAGGGGCGCCGCGGCCTGCCCCGGCGCAAGGTCCAGCGTCAGGTCGAGCGCATCGGCGGGACCGACCTTTCCCGAAGCGCTGGCGCTCAACGCGGCGGTCGAAACCGTCGCCCGATCGACCGAAATCACTCCACCCTTGGCGATCGTCGCCGCCAGGTCGTAGCTGGCGCCTCCGGCGACCAGCGACTTCAGATCCGCCGGGAGGAAGCGGTCGACCAGGGCGTCTCCCGCCGCCGTGATCACGCTGCCCGTCTCCGTCAGGCGGTGCGTGGCGGTGAAGGTCGTCAGCGGCGAGCCCTCCATCGACAGGGCGCCCCGTCCGGTGATCTCGGCCGGCGACCCGTCGAGGTCGACGTCGATCGTCAGCGGAGGCTGACCCGCAACGAGGTCGGCAATGGTCGCGCCGACCTTGCCGGTGATGTCGGGTTCGCCGAGATAGGACTTGACCAGCGCATCGATGCTGACGTCTGTCGCAACGAGATTGTCGCGCGCGATCGAGCTGGAGGTCAGGTTCAGATCGACTTGCGGAACACCATCCACCTTCGCGAAGGTGGCGGTGCCCTGCGCCGCGCCCTGGACAGCCTGGCCGGCGAGGGCGGCGAGCTGGCCCAGTTCCGGCAGGTCGAACCGCAGGGTTCCGTCGGGCAGGAAGGCATCGTCCAGCGACAGGGTGCCGGTGATCTTGTTCGCACCCAGCGCGAAGTCGAGATCGCGCAGCAGCTTCTGGCCGCCGGACGTCACCAGCGTTGCCTTGGCGTCGAGCCCCTGCCCCTCGAAACTGCCCTTGATGGCAGCCACGACGTCCGGGCTGGCGCTGTCGGCCTTGCCGTTCACGGTGACGCTGAGACCGTCGATCGCCCGGCCGCCAAAGCCGATGCGGTCGCTGGTCAGCGTCGCCGAGACTTCCGGTCCGACGAACGAACCCTTCGCCGTCGCCGACAGCTTGACGCCGCCGCTGCCGCCCGGCACCGCCGGTGCGATGTCCGCGAGCTCGCCGTCGACCCGGGCGTCGATCTGTCCGCCGGAGAGCTTGGCCGAGCCCGTCGCGGAAAGTCCGCCGGAGACGACCGTCAGCGCCGTCGCCGACACATTGCCTTCGCTGTCACGCTGCAGGTTGGTGGCCAGCGACACGATTTCGCCGAGCAGCGGCCGTGCCGCCTCGGGCAGGGCCGCGGACTGGACGCCGGCCTTCAGGTCGAGGGTGATGGACCCGTCCGCCAGCGACACCTTGCCGCCGAAGCTGCCGTCGATCGCGTCGCTGCGCAGCGTGCCGCTGGAGACGGTCAGCGTATCCGGTTCGAGCGTACCTTCCAGCCCGGCCCTGATCTCGCCCGCCACCAGAGGGTCGACGGTCGGGTTGTCGATCACCAGCGACCGAGCGGTGGCTCCGCCCTTGAACGGGCCGATCCTCTGCCGCAGATCGAACCCGTCGGAATGCAGTGTCAGTCCGAGCCCCGTCAGTTTCACGTCGTTCGTCGCGACCGAGGGCAGGTCGGCGGCGATGTCGAGGCCCGGCTCGCGACCGTCGCCGAGCGCGCGGATCGTCGCCGAGCGGATCGTGATGTCGATGGGACTTTCCTCGGTGCCGAAGGACAGCGGCAGCCCGCCCTCGCCCGCCGTGACCTCCAGCGAGAAGTCCGTCGCGCCTTCCGGGTCGAACTGCCCGGCCGCGCTGGCCGTCAGCGCCGATCCGAAGACATCGGCACGCTTGACCAGAAAGCCACCCGACCTTGTCGCCGTCCCGGCGATGTCGAACCGCGTGGTGCCCTGCAGCAGATGCTTGAAGCGATCGGGCACGAAGCTCGCGAAATCGCCGTCGCCCCGCGCCTCGACCTCGCTGCCGGCCTCGGTCAGGCGGTGGCGCGCGTCGACGCTGGCGATCAGGGCACCGTCGACGGCGAACGTACCGGTACCGCGCCAGTTGGCAGCCGGGCCGGAGCCCGAGACGATGATGTCGACGGCCGGCTTGCCCGGCAGGCGCAACAGGTTCGCCAGGATGCCGCCCGACGGTTCCGACGCCTTCAGGTCGATCTCGAGCCTGTTCGCCGAAGGGGCGAACGCGATCGCCGCCAGCACCGACCCCGCCACGCCGTCGCTGCGCATCACCGAAAGGTCGGCGTCGACCGACAGCGGCTCGCCGGCGACGACGGCCTTGCCGGTCGCCGAAACGCCGGCGACCTGTCCGCCGGTCACCGCCTGGCCGAGCGCGATGTCGGGCAGGTCGATCGCCTGGACGATGACGTCGACGGGCAGCGAGAACGGCGCGTCCTGCGGAACCTCGTCCTTGCCGGGTTCCGGCAGCCGGGCCACTTCGATTCGGGTCGCGGCCACGCGCTGCGCCTCGAAGACGAAGCCGAGAAGCTTGCGCGGCGACCAGTCGACCGCAATCTCCTGCGCCGCCAGCCACGGCCCTTTCGTATCCTCCAGCACCACGCGGCTGATGCGAAGATTGCCGGACCAGATGCCGCTGATTCCCGAGACCGTCACCTTGCTGTCGGCCGTCGAGGCCATCCGCGAGATCACCCCGGCAAGGTTGTCGCGGCCCTTCTGGGTCAGCGTGAATACGCCGATCGCGCCGGCGGCGAAGGCCAGCACGACGAGCACGAGAACAACGAGCGTGCGCAGAATCCTGCGGATGACTGCCATCACCCCTCGACCGGTTTAGAATGCCTGGCCGATGCCGGCATAGATGCCGAAATCGGGATCGCCCGGTCCCTTGTTCAACGGGATCGCGCCGTCGATTCGCAAAGGACCGAAGGGCGTTAGATACCGCAGACCAATGCCGGCACCAGCCTTGATCTGGGAGAAATCCGGATATTCCGTGGCGGAAACCGTTCCGACGTCGACGAACGGCACGATGCCGATCGTATCGGTCAGCGAATAGCGCATCTCGACGGACGCCTCGACATAGGAAAGTCCGCCCGTCGGCGTGCCGTCGGCCAGACGCGGGCCGATGCCCTGATAGGCATAGCCGCGCACCGATCCGCCGCCACCCGAATAGAAGCGGCGATCGGCGGGAATGTCGTCCAGCGAGGCGCCGACGATCGAGCCCGCCGCCAATCGCCCGGCCAGGACGAACCGTCCGGCGGAATCGAGCGACTGGTAGACCGATCCCTCGCCGCGGATCTTGACGAAGGCGTTGGTGTTCAGCGTGTCGTAGGCCGGCTCGACGAAGGCGAGCAGGCGGAAGCCCTTGGTCGGATTGAGCTTGTTGTCGCGCTTGTCGAACACATATTGCAGCGGCGTCGAGACGATCAGGAACTGCTTGTTCCTGAAGAACGCGTCGGTGATCCGCGAATAGTCGACCGAAAGCTCCGCCGAAACGCTCTGCGCCGGCGTCAGATCATAGGCGAACCCGGCATTGGCCTTGGTCGAGAAGCGGTCATAGGCGTCCGGATGCTCATAGACGACCTTCAGCCCGGTATAGAATTTCGAGGCCGGTCCGATGACGCCCGGCTTCTCGAACATGATGCCGGCATTGTAGTTCAGCTTTGAGACGCCGGACCGATCGCCGATGCCGCTGATCGAGCCCTCTATGCGCAGCTTCTCGGCCTGGCCGAACAGGTTGCGGTGGCCCCAATAGCCCTCCAGGCCGATGCCCTCGGTATTCGAATAGGTGGCGCCGACGCCGTAGTAGCGCAGCTTGCGCTCGGTGACGTTGACGTTCATCGGGATGCGGCCGTTGGCATCCAGGACTTCCGCGGGCGCGACGGCGACATTGTTGAAGACGCCGAGGCCGAGCAGCCTTTCGCGCGCTGCGTCGACCTCGGCGGGCGAGTAGGTCTTCCCCTCGACGAGGCCGGCCATATAGGCGGTGAAGTCGCGATCCACCGTCTCCGTGCCGGACACGGAGGTGGTGCCGTAGCCGGCGACCGGACCGGCGGCGACATCGATGCCGACGTCGAGTTCGGTCGTGTCGTGATCGGCGACGACATCCCTTCCGGTCACCTTGGCCAGCGGCCTTCCGTCGTCCTGCAGGCGCCTGACGATGTCGCGCTCCGCTTTCAGGATGCGCAGCGATCCCGCGTCGCCCCCCTGCTCCAGGCCGAACTCCGTCGGAGACAGTCCGGCGGCGTCGCCCTTCAATTCCACCTGGCCGAGCTTGAACAGCGGCCCCGCATTGACGTTGATGGAGACCGGAATCGGCTCTCCGCCGAACTGTGCGTCGGGCGGCAGCTCGTCGATCGACCTCCCCTCGATGCGGATGTCGACGACGCCCTCGTAGCGTGCCTTCTCGTAGAGTATGGCGACGAGGCGCTCCCGGTCGCTGCGCGCCCGCGACAGCAGGCCGAGCGACCCCGAGACCGGGCGCTTCACCTCGGTGACCAGTTGCGAGGCGCCGTTCAGCGCCGCCAGCATGTCCGCGTCCGCTTCGGGCGCTTCCAGCGTCACGCTGTAGGTCAGCGGATCGACGATCCCGGCATCGTCGGCGTCATCGCCCCCGAACAATTTGAAGCCGAATATCTCGAAGGCCGAGGCGCTCGGCAGGCTGGCACCCAGCGCCAGCGCACACACGCCGCCACCGATCACGACACGCATCAGCGGCCGCCACAGGCGGAAGGTCGGCCGGGATTGCGCACCGAAAGTCATCATTAAAGCAAGCTTACTCCGAGTCCCGATTTTCTTTGGTCCATATGAACCGTTCGTAAAGGAGCCACAATCCGTGTGTCAGAAGTTGTTGCGTATCTGATGACCGGCGAGATGCAAGTCTCTAACGTAGCGGCGCAGTAGCATGGTTGGGCACGCCGTCCAACCTCGCCGATCATCATGAACGTCCGTCACGCCGGCGGTTGACAGCCGGAGGAAAAGGTTGCCCGAATTGCCGGGAACCGTCGGAAGCTGGGGGGATCGACATGCGCGGACTGAAACTTCTTGCGACCCTGCTTCTCCTCGTTCCGCTGTGGGGCGGTGCGGCCCTGGCCGCCGAAGGACGGGCAGTCGATACGATCAAGGACAAGGATTATTTCGGCTTCGACCTGCGCTCCACGCAGAACGTCACCCTCGACCAGTGCAAGTCGACATGCCTCGGCGACAGCCAGTGCCGGGCCTTCACCTACAACACCAAGGCGAAATGGTGCTTCCTGAAGTCCGACTTCGCCACGCTCAAGCCGTTCGTCGGCGCCGTCGCCGGCAAGGTCGTGACCATCAATGGCGAGCCCGACATCGGGGCCCCGCCGGAAATCGCCTTCTTTCCGAGCTGGATGGCGGATGAGGCGCGGCAGTACCGCGACCGCGTCGCCGGCGAAGCGGTTTCGGCGACGGAGGGACTTGTCGGGCTGACCGAAGCCGCCGAGCAGGCCATGCTGGTCGGCGACGGCGCGGCCGCGGCGCAGAACTACCGCAAGGCGATCGCCATCGCGCCGCAGGACGGCAAGCTCTGGCTGGCGCTGGCGCGCGCCAGTTTCGCCGCGAACAGCTCGGACGGCAGCGATGCCGCGGATCTGGCGAGGGACGGAACCTCGGCTGCCTGGAACGCCTATCAATATCTGCGCACCACGGCCGGACGCGCCGACGCGCTGGCGGCCATCGCGGTCGGCCTCGACCGGCGCGACATGTTCCGCCCCGCCCTGCAGGCCTACGAGGCGAGCCTCGCGCTGGTCAATTCGGCCGGCGTCCGCGCCGACTACGAAGATCTGAAGGCGCGCAAGGGCTTCCGCGTCGTCGAGCATACGATCGATGCCGACACCGCTTCGCCGCGCGTCTGCGCACAGTTCTCCGAGGACCTGGTCAAGGCCGGCGTCGACTATTCGACCTTCGTGACCGTCGACGATTCGGCGCCGAAGGCGGTGGAAGCCAAGGAGCGCCAGATCTGCGTCGAGGGCCTGGAGCACGGCCAGCACTATCGCGTGGCCTTCCGCCCCGGCCTGCCGGCGGCGATCGGCGAAGTCCTCGCCGCGCCCGTCGTGCTCACCGTCTACGTCCAGGACCGTTCGGCCTCGGTCCGCTTCACCGGCGACAGCTTCGTCCTGCCGTCGACCGGCCGGCGCGGCATCCCGCTGGTCTCGGTCAACATGCCGGCCGCCGACCTCAAGCTCTACCGCATCGGCGATCGCTCGCTGGCGCAGCTCCTCTCCGGCTATCAGTTCCTGCGTCAGCTCGACAGCTACGACATCGAGAGCATCGCCGGCCAGATGGGCGCGCCCGTCTGGGAGGGCAAGCTCGACATCTCGACCGAGCTCAACAAGGAAATCACCACCAGCTTCCCGGTCGACGAGGCGCTGCCCGACCGCAAGCCCGGCGTCTACGTCTTGACGGCACAGCCCGAGAACGACAGCAGCGATTCCTGGTCGTCGAAGGCGACGCAGTGGTTCGTCGTCTCCGACATCGGCCTGTCGACCTACACCGGCCAGGATGGACTGACGGTCTTCGCCCGCTCGCTCGGTTCCGCCAAGCCGATCGCCGATGTCGAACTGACGCTGCTGGCCAAGAACAACGAGATCCTCGGCACTGCGAGGACCGACGCGCAGGGCCGCGCCAGCTTCACGCCCGGCCTGGTGCGCGGCGAAGGCGGAATGGTTCCGGCGGTCTTGACCGCCAGTTCGCAGGCCAGGGATTTCGTGTTCCTCGACATGACCCGCGCCGGCTTCGACCTGTCGGACCGCGGCGTCACCGGTCGTGCGGCGGCCGGCGCGCTCGACGTCTATGCCTGGACCGAGCGCGGCATCTATCGCGTCGGCGAGACGGTTCACGTCGCGGCGCTGGCACGCGACGATTCCGCCAATGCCGTGGAGAAGCTTCCGCTGACCTTCGTCTTCGCCCGACCGGACGGCGTCGAGGACCGGCGCGAGGTCAGCGACGGCGCGGCGGCGGGCGGCTACGCCGTCGACCTCGCCATCGCACCGAACGCCATGCGCGGCACATGGACCGTATCGATCCACACCGATCCCAAGCAGCCGGCCGTCGCCAGCCAGACCTTCCTGGTCGAGGACTTCGTGCCGGATCGCATCGAGTTCACGCTGGCCAGCGACAAGCCGGAAATCGGCATCGGCGACCCGGCCGAGATCACCGTCGACGGCCGCTTCCTGTACGGCGCGCCGGCCGCCGGCCTGGAGCTGGAGGGCGAGGCGACGGTCTCGACGACGCGCACCGACAAGGATTTCCCCGGCTATCAGTTCGGCCTGGCCGACGAGCAGGAAGGCGACGCGACCCGCATCCCGCTGACCGACCTGCCGCTGGTCGGCGAGGACGGCAAGGCGACCTTCCCGGTCGCCGTCGACGCGCTCCCCTCGACCACGCGCCTGCTGACCGCCAACGTCGCGGTGCGGATGCGCGAAAGCGGCGGGCGTGCCGTCGAGGAACGCCTCGACCTGACCGTCAAGCCGCAGGCCGATGTTATCGGCATCCGCCCCGACTTCGCGGGCGGAGAGGTTCCGCAGGGCGGCGTCGCCAGGTTCACGGCGATCGTCGTCGACCCGTCGGGCGCGCGCAAGCCGCTCGCCGGCGCGCTCTGGTCGCTCGTCAAGGTCGAGCGCAACTATCAATGGTATCGCAACGGCAACTCCTGGAACTACGAGCCGATCACCCTGACCAAGGCGGTCGCCAGCGGCACGGTCGACATCGCCGTCGACGGCTCGGCCAGCATCTCGTCGCCGGTCGACTGGGGCCGCTACCGCCTCGAAATCGAAACCCAGGATCCGGACGGCCCGGCGACCAGCGTCGAGTTCGATGCGGGCTGGTACGTCGCGGCGACCTCGACGGAGACGCCGGACGGCCTCGAAGTCGCGCTCGACAAGGAGAGCTATGCGCCCGGCGAGACCGCCAGGCTGCAGGTGTCGCCGCGCTTCGCCGGTGAACTGCTGGTGACGGTCGGCGCCGACAGCCTGCTCGCAACCTACACGGCGAGCGTGCCGGCGGGAGGCGGGACCGTCGACATCCCGGTCTCGGCCGAATGGGGTGCGGGCGCCTACGTCACCGCGACCCTCTACCGGCCCGGCGAGGCGACGGAATCGCGCATGCCGGCGCGCGCCATCGGCCTGAAGTGGCTGAAGGTCGACCCCGGCGCGCGCAAGCTGAACGTCGCGCTGTCGCCGGTCGCCAAGACCGAGCCGCGCCAGCCGCTGTCCATCCCGGTCAGCGTGAGCGGCCTGCCTGCCGCCACTGACGCCTATGTGACCATCGCGGCGGTCGACGTCGGCATCCTCAACCTCACCGACTACAAGGCGCCCGATCCGGAGGCCTGGTATTTCGGCCAGCGCATGCTCGGCATCGAGATGCGCGATCTCTACGGCCGCCTGATCGACGGCTCGCTCGGCGCCACCGGGCGGCTGCGCACCGGCGGCGACGGCGGCGGGCTGACCGCGCAGGGCAATCCGCCGAAGGAGAAGCTGGTCGCGTTCTTCTCCGGCATCGTCAAGCTTGACGCGGACGGCAAGGCGACGGTCGACTTCGACATCCCGCAGTTCAACGGCACGGTGCGCGTCATGGCCGTGGCCTGGACGAAGGACGCCGTCGGCCATGCCTCGACCGACGTGATCGTCCGCGATCCGGTCGTCATCACCGCAGGGCTGCCGCGCTTCCTCGCCCCCGGCGACGCCGCCGTGATGCGGCTCGACATCGCCAACACCGACGCGCCCGACGGCGACTATCAGTTCGCCGTCGAGACGACAGGCGACCTGTCCACCGGCAGCGCCGCCCTGCCCGACCACGTGACGCTGACGGCCGGCAAGCGCCAGTCGATCACCGTGCCGCTGGTCGCGCAGACGGCCGGGGATGCCAGCATCACGGTGCGGCTGGCGAAGGCCGACGGCCCCACGGTCGAGCAGACCCTGTTCGTTCCGGTGCGGCCGGCGGTCCTGCCGGTCACCAACCGGCTGGTCGTCGACCTCGGCCCGAACGGCCAGAGCCTGCGCGTCGACGGCGCGCTGCTGGAAGGCAGCGTGCTGCCGGGCGCCCATGTCAGCGTGGGCGTGTCGCCGTCGGCGGCCTTCG
Organism: Rhizobiaceae bacterium; assembly: GCA_019635715.1. Lineage (GTDB taxonomy): Bacteria > Pseudomonadota > Alphaproteobacteria > Rhizobiales > Rhizobiaceae > Kumtagia. The sequence goes on from JAHBYY010000046.1 coordinate 17,676, forward strand.
ACGTGCCCTCGCTGCTGCTGGCGCTCGATCGCTATCCCTATGGCTGTGCCGAGCAGACGACGAGCCGCGCGCTGCCCCTGCTCTATGTCAGCGAACTGTCCGCAGGCGCCGGGCTCGACGACGATCCGACGCTGCGGCCGCGCATCCAGGAAGCGATCTATCGCGTCCTGAACTACCAGTCCTCCTCGGGCTCGTTCGGCCTCTGGGGCCCCGGCAGCGGCGATCTGTGGCTGGACTCCTACGTCACCGACTTCCTGACGCGGGCGCGCGAGCTGAACTACGACGTGCCGCGCGAGGCCATGCTGCAGGCCGTCGCCAACCTGCAGAACTCGCTCGGCTACGACCTCGACATCGAGGATCGCGGCAGCGAGATCGCCTACGCCCTCTATGTGCTGTCGCGCAACAGGAAGGCGTCGGTCGGCGACCTGCGCTACTATGCCGACACGCAGATCGAGGCCTTCTCCAGTCCGATGGCGGTCGCCCAGCTCGCCGCGAGCCTGTCGCTCTACGGCGACGCCGCCCGCGCCGAGGCCACCTTCAAGGCGGCCCTGCAACTGGCCAAGTCCAAGCCGGACTACGACTGGCACCGGTCGGACTACGGCTCGACCTTGCGCGACGGAGCGGCGATGCTGGCGCTCGCGGCGGAAAGCAAGCCGCTGCCGAGCGTGGTTCCGGAGCTGATCGCGCTGGTCGGCGCGGAACGCGGCAAGGCCCGCTGGACCAGCACCCAGGACGACGCCTGGATGCTGCTGGCGGCCCGTGCCCTGCGGGCCAATTCCGCCGACATGAAGCTGACCGTCAACGGCGCCGATCGCACCGGCGCCTATTCGGGGCGCTTCGACGGCAGCGACATCGCCGACAGTCCTCTGGTGATCGCCAACGCCGGACCGAGCGCCGTGCAGGCGGTGGTCACCACGGTTGCCGCGCCCTCCGAGCCGCTGCCGGCCGGCGGCGACGGCTTTTCGATCGAGCGCACCTACTACACGCTCGACGGCAGCGAGGCGAACGTCACCGAGGTCACGCAGAACGAGCGTTACGTGGTGGTGCTGAAGGTCCGCGAGGACAATTCCTGGCCGTCGCGCGTCCTGGTCAGCGATCTCCTGCCGGCCGGCTTCGAGATCGACAATCCAGGGCTCGTCAGCTCCGCCGATCTCGGCAACTTTTCGTGGCTGGAGCGGACGGAGGCGGCGCATCTGGAGTTCCGCGACGATCGCTTCATCGCGGCCTTCGATCGCAGCGACAGTTCGGATCGCGAGATCACGCTGGCCTACGTCGTGCGCGCGGTGACGCCGGGCGTCTACGCGCATCCGGCCGCGAGCGTCGAGGACATGTACCGGCCGCAATATTCGGCCCGCACCTCGACCGGCATGATGGAGGTCAAGGCGCCGTAAGATGAGCGACCTGGGACAGTCGACTTTTTTCCGAGCAAATGCTGAAGCCCTTCAAGGCTGGCGCGGGCGGAAACAAAGTAATTCCCCGCCTACCCGAGAAACCGGAAAGCGTCGGCATGAGGTCGATGACCGAACAGGAATCGCAGGGGACAGTTTACTTTCTTTCGGCAGTAAAGCCGCGCCGTCCCGGAAGTCACGCGGGCCGAAAAAAGTAAACTGTCCCCGGCATCTACGTCGTCTCGGTCGCGAACTTCATGAGCCGATTTCGGGTTGTCCGGCAGTCGGAGTAAAACTGTCCCCTGGCATTTCGCCGCGCTCCCGCCACCTGCCTCAAGCGAGCCAGTCGGGCGGTACGTCGAGCGCCTTGGCCAGCCCGGCGATCGTCTCGGCGGAGCCCGACCTGCGACCATTCTCGAGATCGGAAAGGTAGCCCTGGGCTATGTCTGCACTGGCAGCGAGCTGGAACTGGGGGACGGCCCGCCACTTCCGCAAGGCCCGCGGTCGCGTGTCGCCGCGCAAAAGCAGTGCGCCAACCTCGGCTGGCAAGGTCGGATGTGCCTCGGCGGCGAGGTCGGCCTTGCGGGCGTCGTACATGGCGACATCGGCGGCATCTTCCTCGCCCTCCGCGGCGGCCGCCACGAGCGCCTCGTATTCCGCGCGGGGAAGAACCACGAGTTCGTCGCCGCTCGGGCTGTGGATGATCTGGATGGTGGTCATGATCGTTCCTTCACCGTCTCCGGTAGGTCGTCGTTTCGCGCCGGCCTATGCAGATTTTGAAGCGCTCTCACGCCTTCGCGCCCCCCTCCGTCCTGCCGGACATCTCCTCCACACGGGGGGAGATTTCGCTGGCCGCCTTGCTTTCACCAATCGCCAATTTTGCAGAAAGCGCGGCGAGGTCGACACCGCCGATCTCCCCCCTTGTGGCAGGGCAGTCGCATATGGACAAAGTAGGTTGGTCGACCCCCTCACCGCCTCGCTTCGCTCGGCACCTTGCCAGGGCGAGACACTTGTCTCGCCCGTCCTTCGGACCCCCCACTTCGTAGGGGAGAGGAAGCGCCGGCCGCGAAGCCGGGCTCCTTTCCTCTCCCTCCGGAGGGGGGAGAGGTGGCCCGTAGGGCCGGAGAGGGGGAAGGCGGTATTCATATGCATTTGCCCTGCCCCTCGTGGGGGAGATGTCCGGCAGGACGGAGGGGGGCAACGCAGGGTGCCAGGCCTTCGCCAACTCCGCGCCCTTGGATTCGCGCCTCCACGAACGACCGCGTGAAGGGTGGCTGTGTCCTTCCTCCAGAAAGAACCCCTCCGCAAACATCTCCGCCGCGCCGTCATTGCGGCGGCCGCGCTCGGCATCGCCGCGGCGGCGACACTCGTCGCGCTCAAGAGCCTCGACCGCGCCTTTCCCCCGCCCCTGCCGGAGAAGATCGCGGTCTCGCAGGAAGTCGTCGACCGTGACGGGGCGCTGCTGCGCGCCTATGCCGCCGCCGACGGCTACTGGCGGCTCGGCGTCGGGCTCGACCAGGTCGATCCGCAGTTCCTGAAGATGCTCGTCGCCTACGAGGACAAGCGCTTCTGGGACCACTCGGGCGTCGACGCCTATGCGCTGCTGCGGGCGGCCGGACAATTCGCCGGCCATGGCCGCATCGTCTCCGGCGGCTCGACCCTGTCGATGCAGCTAGCCCGCCTGATCGAACCGCGCGACAGCCGCAGCGTCGCCTCCAAGATCCGCCAGATCTTCCGCGCCTGGCAGATCGAGCGCCGGCTGACCAAGCAGGAGATCCTGCAGCGCTACCTCATGCTCGCGCCCTATGGCGGCAACGTCGAGGGCGTTCGCGCCGCCGCGCTCACCTGGTTCGGCAAGGAACCGGCGCGCCTGACCGTCTCCGAAGCGGCGCTGCTCGTCGCCCTGCCGCAATTGCCGGAGCGCCGTCGGCCGGACCGGTTTCGCGACAATTCCCGCAAGGCCCGCGACCGGGTGCTTGCCCGCATGGTCGACGCCGGTGTGCTGGGCGAGCGCGAGGCGGCGCGCGCCGCGATCGACGACGTTCCGACCGAGCGGACCACGCTCCCTGCGCTGGCGGCCCACCTTTCCGACGACGCGCTGCGCGCCGCGCCATCCGAAACCCACCACAGGCTGACGCTGCGCCGCTCCGTCCAGCAGGGTCTGGAAACCGTCGCCAGGGACGCGGCCCGCAAGCTGGGCGACCGCGTGTCGGTCGCCATCGTGCTCGCCGATGCGATGACCGGCGACATCCTCGGCTCCGTCGGCTCGGCCGATTATTTCGACCCGCGCAGGTATGGCTGGATCGACATGACGCGCGCCAGCCGCTCGCCGGGGTCTACCCTGAAGCCGTTCATCTACGGCCTGGCCTTCGAACAGGGGCTGGTGGCGCAGGAGACGCTGATCGAGGACCGGCCGACCAATTTCGCCGGCTACCGGCCGCGCAATTTCGACATGGACTACCAGGGCGACGTCAGCGTGCGCCAGGCCCTGCAGATGTCGCTCAACGTCCCCGCCATCCGCCTGCTCGATGCGGTCGGGCCGGCCCGGCTGACTGCCCGGTTCCGCCAGGCCGACATCGTCCCGCGCCTGCCGCCGGGCGAGAGGCCCGGCCTGGCCATCGGCCTCGGCGGCGTCGGCCTGTCGCTGCGCGATCTGGTGCAGCTCTATACCGGCCTGTCCAATGGCGGCCGGGCCAAGCGCCTGCGCGACGGTGCCGGACCCGATCCCGCGCCGCTCGCCAACGGCACGATCCTCGATCCGGCGGCGACCTGGCAGGTCACCGACATCCTCTCCGGCGTCCGCCCCCCCGAAGGCGCGCCGGCGCGCGGCATCGCCTACAAGACCGGCACCTCCTACGGCTACCGCGATGCCTGGTCGGTCGGATATGACGGACGCTACGTGCTCGGCGTCTGGGTCGGGCGCGCCGATTCCGGCTCGGTGCCCGGCCTCGCCGGCTATGTCTCGGCAGCGCCGATCCTGTTCGAGGCCTTTGCCCGCTCCGGCCTGCCGGTCGTGCCGCAGCAGCGCCCGCCCGCCGGCTCGTTCCGCCCCGCGCCGAAGGACCTGCCGGTGACGCTGGCCCGCTTCACCCCGCCGGGGGACCAGCTCGCCGCCACGCTTTCGGCGGTGACGGAACCTGCCCCGCAGATCGTCTTTCCGCCGGAAGGTGCGCATGTCGACCTCGCGGCGATGACCGAAACGGCCATGCCGCTGGTGCTGAAGCTTCAGGGCGGCCGCGCGCCCTTCCGCTGGCTGGCCAACGGCAAGCCGCTCGCCGAGCCGGTACGCCGCCGAACCGCCAACTGGCAGCCGGACGGAACCGGCTATTCGACGCTGACCGTCATCGACGCCGCCGGCCGTGCGGCGAGCGTCAACGTCTTCGTCGAGTGAGGCGTCCGCACCGCCGCGTCACGGATCGCGTCGGCCCTCGAACCCGGTCAGCACGCCGACCGCGTTGATGCCGATCTCCTCCACCGCATAGCCGCCTTCCATGACGAACAGCGTCGGCAGGCCGAGTTTGGCGATCCGCGCGCCGATCTTCGGATAGTCCTCGGTCTTCAGCTTGAACTTGCTGATCGGGTCCTTCTCGAACGTGTCGACGCCGAGCGACACGACGACGACGTCCGGCGCGTAGGCCGCGAGCCTGGCGCAGGCGTCGTCGAGCGCGCTTCCCCACGCATCCCACGCGGTGCCGAACGGCATCGGATAGTTGATGTTGAAGCCGTCCCCCTCACCCGCGCCGCGCTCGTCGGCATGACCGAGGAAGAAGGGATACTCGGTCATCGGGTCGCCATGCAGGTTGATGACCTGCACGTCGGCGCGTTCGTAGAAGATTTCCTGCGTGCCGTTGCCGTGGTGGTAGTCGACGTCGAGGATCGACACCTTTTTCGCGCCCTGGTCGCGGAACCACTGTGCAGCGACGGCGGCGTTGTTGATGAAACAATAGCCGCCCATGAACGCCGCGCCCGCATGATGGCCCGGCGGCCGGCAGAGCGCGAAGGCGCTTCTTTCGCCGCCCTGCACCAGGCCGGCGGCGGTCAGCGCCACGTCGTAGGACGATTTGATCGCCTCCCAGGTGCCCTTCATGAAGGTCGCCCCGGCATCGAAGGAATAGAAGCCGAGCTGGGCCTCGATGCTCCTCGGCTTGACGTCGCCGCGCAGCCCGCGCGTCGGCCAGGTGAAGCCGAAGGCGCAGCCGCTGCGCCCGCTCTTCTCCCATTGCGGCCAGACGGTCGGCAGGAAATCGATGTAGTCGGCGCGGTGCACGCGCTTGGCGGCCGTCAGCTCATGCTCGGCAGGTAAAAGGATCGGTCCGAGCCTCTCGGACTCGACGCGGCCGCGAATATATTCGGCGCGCGACGGCAGCTCGAACCCCGGAACGATCGCCCCGGCGATGAGCTCGACCTGGCCGGCATGTCCGGCGTGCAGCGGTGAAAAGATGGTCTTCATGCGTCCCTCCGGCGTCCATCGGCCTCGCCAAAGCCTCTAGTGGAACGAATTTGACATTCGCATCCCATCGGACATCACGTGGACCATGCGAATGTCAAATTCAAAGTTCCACTAGAATCATACACTTGCTAGTGGTCTATCGATTCTGACATTTGTCCGGGCGGCCGGTATCAGCGGGATACAAATGTCAGAATCAGACCACTAGCCGCAAGCATGGCCGCTTCACAAGTCACCGCGCCGCCTCCGGCGCCGTGATCTGGCCCGGCAACGCCGGAAGGTGGTAAACAGGGCGCGAGGGAGCCCGACATGCCAGACAGCGCAGATATCATCATCGTCAACGGCCGCGTCCGGACGATGGACCCGGACCGTCCGCGTGTCGAGGCGGTGGCCGCGGCCGGCGGCCGGATCGTCGCGCTGGGCGACAACGCCTCGATCCACGACCTGGCAGGGCCGACGACCCGCGTCATCGACGCCGGCGGCGCGTCGGTCTTGCCGGGTTTCATCGAGGGGCACATGCACCTGTTCTCCGGCGCGGCCGAACTGGCGCACCTGCAGCTTCATGGCGTCCACGGCTTCGAGGCGCTGGAGACTGCGGCGCGCATCTACGCCGCGCTCAATCCGGACCGGCCGCTGGTGCTCGGGCAGAGCGCCGACTACACGATCCTCGGGGTCGGCAGGTCCGTCACCCGCCACGACCTTGACCGCATCCTGCCCGACCGGCCGTTCGCGCTGGCGGCGGCCGACCATCATACGATGTGGGCCAACACGAAAGCCCTGGAAGCTGCCGGGATCCTGCACGGCAAGGCCGTCGGACCCGGCAACGAGGTCGTCATGGGCAGCGACGGCCGCGCCGCCGGCGAACTGCGCGAGGGCGAAGCGTTCGGGCCGGTTCTGGCGCTGGCCAGGGAGGAGCGCTGCCGGCTCGGCCTTTCGACAGGCGGCGAGCCGGATCCGATGCCGACGCCGGCCGAACGCGACGGCGACCGGGCGATCATGCGGCGTGGCCTCGACTGGTGCGCCCGCCACGGCATCACCTCGATCCACAACATGGACGGCAATCTCTACCAGCTCGAACTGCTGTCCGAGATCGAGGCTGCCGGCGACCTCGCCTGCCGCGTCAAGATCCCCTTCCACTTCAAGAATTTCATGGACCTGTCCGATCTGGAGAAGGCGAGCCGCATGGCCGGGAGCTACCGCTCGGAATGGCTGAGCTCCGGCATGGTCAAGATGTTCTACGACGGCGTGCTCGATTCCTGGACAGCCGTCATGCTCGAGGACTATGCCGACCGGCCGGGCTGGCGCGGCGAACCGCTGTTCTCGCCTGAACGTTTCGCCGAGATCGCCACCGAGATCGACCGGCGCGGCCTGCAGATCGCGGTTCATGCGATCGGCGACGGCGCGGTGCGCGCCGTGCTCGACGGCTACGAGGCGGCGGCGAAGGCCAACGGCCGGCGCGACAGCCGCCACCGCATCGAGCATATCGAACTGACGACGCAGGCCGACATCGCGCGCTTCGCGCCGCTCGGCGTCATCGCCTCGATGCAGCCCGCCCATCCGCCGGGCGGCGGCGGCTTTCCGATGGAGCCGACCGTCTCGCGCATCGGCCGGGCCCGCTGGGCCGACGCCTACCCCGTCCGAACGCTGCAACAGGCCGGAGCATCCATCGTCTTCGCCTCCGACTGGCCGGTCGCGCCCATCGACCCGCTGCTCGGCATGCGCTGCGCCGTCGAGCGGACACCGTGGGCCGAGGCATTGCCGTCGCAGAACCTCACGCTCGACCAGGCGATCGCCGCCTACACATCCGGCGGCGCCTACGCCGAATTCGCCGAGCACCGCAAGGGCCGGCTGCGACCGGGCTATCTCGCCGACATCGTCGTCCTCGACGCGGATATCGACAGCGTCGAGACGGAGCGCCTCAACGAGGTGTCGCCGCGCTTCACCATATGCGGCGGGCGGATCACCTTCGCTGCCTGACCGCAGCCGCCAACGGCGGCGCCAGCCTTGAATCCCGATTCAAGTCGGTTGCCAAGCCCTTCGGCTTGTGCTCGAAATTGCCGTGGGGAACGTCGGCCGCCAATGAGCCGATCCGAAACATGAGGCGTGTGCGTGCCGGAAAAGCCGGACAGGAACGCGATCGAAGTCCGCAATGTCAGCAAGCTCTTCGGCAGTGGCAGCGCTCAGTTCGCCGCCCTGGATCGGGTGTCCGTCAACATCCGCGAGAACGAGTTCTTCACGCTGCTGGGTCCGTCCGGCTGCGGCAAGACCACGCTGCTCAGGCTGATCGCCGGCTTCGACTATCCGACCGAGGGCGAGATCTTTCTCTATGGCAAGGACATCGCCGTGCTGCCGCCGTTCAATCGGCCGGTGAACACCGTCTTCCAGAGCTATGCGCTGTTTCCGCACATGACGGTGGCGCAAAACATCGGTTTCGGCCTCGAAATGCTCGGCAAGCCGAAGGCCGAAGTCGCGGCGCGCGTCGCCCAGATGCTGAAGCTTGTGCGCATGGAGGCGCTTGCGGAACGTCGTACCAGCCAGATCTCCGGCGGCCAGCAGCAGCGCGTCGCACTTGCCAGGGCCCTCGCGCCGCAGCCGAGGGTGCTGCTGCTCGACGAACCGCTGTCGGCGCTCGACTACAAGCTGCGCAAGGAGATGCAGATCGAGCTGAAGACGCTGCAGCACGAGACCGGCATCACCTTCATCTTCGTCACCCACGACCAGGAAGAGGCGCTGACGATGTCGGATCGCATCGCCGTCATGTCGGCGGGCAGGATCCTGCAGGTCGGAAGTCCGTGGGACATCTATGACAAGCCGGCCGAGCGCTTCGTCGCCGACTTCATCGGCGAGAGCAATTTCCTGAAGGGGACCGTCAGCGACATCCAGGCCGGCACGGGCCAGGTCCGCCTGTCGTCCGGCGCGGTGATCAGGGCGACGCTCGCCGAGGGCTTCACACCGGGCGGCGAGGCCACCGTCATCGTCCGGCCGGAGCATGCCCGCGCCGTCGCCTCCGGCGGTCAGTTGTCCGGCACGGTGGAGACCGTCGTCTATTTCGGCACGGACACGCATATTCACATCCGGCTCGACGGAGGCGAGCTCTTCACGGTCCGCCAGCAGAACGCACGCAGCCGGTCATGCGGTTTCGAGGTCGGCGACCGTGCCGGCATCGAGATCGCGGACGACGGCGCGCAGGTCCTGAGGGACTGATCGTGGCTCTCAACGGACTCCAGCTCAGCCGGCGCAGGGACGTTCGCAAGCGGTGGCTGCTGTCCGCGCCGGCCCTTCTCATCATCTTCGTCGCCGCCATAGGCCCGCTCTTCGTCATGCTGGCCTATTCCTTCATGCTGAAGGGCGACTACGGCGACGTGAAGTTCGGCATCTTCTCGCTCGACGGCTGGACCTCGGTGCTGTTCCAGCGCGACATCTTCGACGACACGCTGGGCCTGGCGGACGCGCACCTGACCATCCTGTGGCGTTCGGTGAAACTGTCCCTCTACACCACCGTCGTGACGCTGATCCTCGGCTTCCCGACCGCCTATTTCATCTCGACGCGGCCGCCGCTCAGCCGCGACATCTGGGTCTTTCTCGTCACCATCCCGTTCTGGACGAACCTGCTCATCCGCACCTTCGCCATGCAGCAGGTCATCCGCAACGAAGGCATCGTCAATTCGGTGCTGACCGGCCTCGGCATCATCGATCAGCCGCTGCAGATCATGCACACCGACACCGCGATCCTGCTCGGCATGGTCTATGTCTACCTGCCGCTGATGGTGCTGCCGCTCTACGCCAGCATGGAGAAGCTCGACTTCCGCCTGATCGAGGCGGGCTACGATCTCTACGCCAGCCGCCTGAAGGTGCTGTGGCGCATCATCATCCCGCTGGTGAAACCCGGCATCATCGCCGGCTCCATCCTGGTCTTCATCCCGTCGCTCGGCGCCTATGTCATCCCGCGCATCCTCGGCGGCGGCAAGAACATGATGCTGGGCAATCTGATCGAGCTGCAGTTCGGCGCCGGCCGCAACTGGCCACTGGGCGCCGCCATCTCGATCGCCCTGATGGTGCTGGTGATGATCGCGCTGCTCTTCTACGTGCGCAACGCCTCGCGCTCGGGGGCCGGCCATGGCTAGGCGGACCTTCGACATCAGGGCCCAGCCGGGCTTCGGGCTGCTCGCGCTGTTCACCTTCTTCGCGCTCTACCTGCCGATCGCAGCGCTCGTCGCATACTCCTTCAATTCCGCCGATTCCCTGTCCCGCTGGGACGGACTGTCGCTGCGCTGGTTCATTTCAGCCTGGCAGAACTCCAACGTTCAGGACGCCGCCATCCGGTCGCTGGTGCTGGCGCTCTGGGCCGCGACGCTCGCCACCATCGTCGCCACCATGGCCGCACTCGCCACCACCCGCACCGAGCCCTATCGCGGCCTGACGTTCAAATACGCCTTCATCAACCAGCCGCTGATGGTGCCGGAGATCGTCACGGCGGTGGCGCTGCTGATCGTCTTCTCGCGGGTCAAGGTCTGGACCGGCTATTCCGGCATGGGCTACCTCGTCCTGGCGCACACCGCCTTCTGCATTCCATTCGCCTATCTGCCGATCCGCGCCCGGCTGGAAAGCATGGACCTGACGCTGGAGCGGGCCGCCGCCGACCTCTACGCCACGCCGTGGCAGGCGTTCCGCCGCGTGACGCTGCCGCTGCTCAGGCCCGCGGTCATCGCCGGCTTCATGCTGGCCTTCGTCATCTCGCTCGACGACGTCGTCATCACCGAATTCGTCAAGTCGGGCGGCCAGGACACGCTGCCCACCTACATGCTCGGCCAGTTGAGGCGCGAGACGACGCCCGAAGTCAACGCCATCGCAACGCTGTTCCTGGCCCTGTCGGTGCTGCTCGTCACCGTTTTCTTCTTCGTCAACCGGCGCAAGCCATGAACCACCAGCCAAGCCAATGGAGACCTGCCATGAACTGGAAGACAACGGCCGCGACGACGGCCATGATGGTGCTGGCCCTCGCCGGGAGCGCCGCGGCCGATGGTGAACTCAACATCTTCAACTGGGGCGACTACACCAACCCCGAGCTGATCAAGAAGTTCGAGGCCGCCCACAACGTCAAGGTGACCATCACCGACTACGATTCCAACGATACGGCGCTGGCCAAGGTGCGCGCCGGAGGCCACGGCTTCGACATCGTCGTGCCGTCCGCCAACTACGTGCCGATCTGGGTGAAGGAAGACCTCCTGCTGGAATCGCGCCCCGACGAGATGGAGAACTTCAAGAACGTAGACCCGCGCTGGGTCGATGTCAGTTGGGATCCCGGCCGCCACTACACCGTGCCGTGGCAGTGGGGTCTGTCCGGCATCGGCGTCAACACCAAGGTCTATGGCGGCGACATCAACACCTCAGCCATCTGGCTCGACCCGCCGGCCGAACTCGTCGGCAAGATCAATGTCGAGCCCGAGATGACCGACGTCATGTTCGCCACCATCAAGTATTTCGGCGGCGACTGGTGCACCAAGGATCTCGAGCTTCTCAAGAAGGTGCGCGACAAGCTGACCGAGGCCAAGCCGAAATGGCTGGCCATGGATTACAGCGTCACCGAAAAGCTGCCGGCCGGCGACTACTCCGCCGTCTACTACTGGAACGGCGCCATCCTGCGCTCGCGCCTGAAGAACGCCGACATCAAGTTCGGCTACCCGAAGGAAGGCTATCCGCTGTTCATGGACTCGGTCGCGATCCTGAAGGACGCCAAGAACGTCGAGAACGCCAAGCTCTTCCAGAACTTCATCATGGATCCGGAGAACGCCGCGCTGATCTCGGCCTTCGCCAAATATTCCAACGGCATCAAGGGCTCGGAACAGTTCCTGCCCGCGGACATGAAGGACGCGCCGGAACTCGTCGCGCCGCCTGAGTTCGAGAAGGCTGGCGAATTCCTCACCACCTGCGAGCCCGACGTACAGGAACTGTATACCCGCATCTGGACCGAACTGCAGAAGTAGTTGGTGATTTCTGCAGCGCTTGCTTGAGTTGCGGTACCCCCACCCCGGCCCTCCCCACCGGTACCCCCACCCCGGCCCTCCCCACAAGGGGGAGGGTGAGCGGTTGAACGGTTAAGGCAAGACGATCGACTGGACGCGCCACAATTCCCTCCCCCTTGTGGGGAGGGCTAGGGTGGGGGTGTTCTGAGCGATATTCTTGCCGCTTTTGGTTTCTCAATGACCTCCTACAAGAACAGCGAACCGCCCCCGCCGATCATGCAAGGGTCGCCGCCGTCACTGGTGCCGCCCCGGCTCGACTGGGATCGCCCACCATGGAACCGCTGGTCGTTCCAGCATATCCGCGAAATCCTGCCGACCGCCGAGGTCTGGCGCGGCAACGGCCACCGCGCGCGCTTCGACCGCGCCGAACAGGACCTTGACGGCCTCCGCTTCGACACCGATGCCGGCCCGACCACGCTCGCCGCACACCTCGATGAAAGCTACACCGACGGGATCCTCGTGCTGAAAAACGGCACGATCGTCGTCGAGCGGTACTTCAACGGCATGACGGAACGGACGCTGCACCTGTCGCAGTCGATGGCCAAGTCCGTCACCGCAACCGTGTTCGCCATCCTCGCGGGACGCGGCGAGATGGACGCGTCGGCGCAGGTCACCGACTACATGCCGGAACTCGCTGCAACCGGCTGGCGTGGCGCCACGCTGCAGCAGGTGCTCGACATGACGACCGGCGTGCGCTTCGACGAGAGCTACGAAAACCCCTGTTCCGACATCGGCCAGGTCGACGTCGCCACCGGCTGGAAACCGGTGCCGCCCGACAGCGATCCCGATTTCCGCTGGCCTTCCCACATGTGGGAGCTCGTTCTCGGCCTCAGGGATGTCGTGCGGCCGCATGGCGAAGCCTTCGAATACCGCTCGATCGAGACGGACGTGCTTGCCTTCGCCATGGAACGCGTCACCGGAAAGCGGCTGCCGCAGCTTGTCTCCGAGGAGATCTGGCAGAAGATCGGCGCCGAGGAGAGTGCTTGCTTCACCGTCGATCCGGCCGGCTATGCCGTCGCCGACGGCGGCTTCAATGCGACGCTGCGCGACTACGGCCGCTTCGGCCAGTTGGTCCTCGACGGCGGTCGCGGCCTTTTCCCCGCCGCCTTCATCGACGAGACGCGCACGGGTCGGCACGGGCCGCAATACAGCACCAGCATGCCGAATGCCGCCTACCGCAACCAGTTCTGGATCGAGGATCCGCTATCCCGCTCGCTGATGTGCCGCGGCGTGTTCGGGCAGCTCATTCACATGAACTTCGACGACGGGATCGTCGTCGTGAAATTGTCGAGCTGGCCGGACTTCGTCGACCCCGTCCTGTCCAGGGCGACGCTCGCGGCTGTCCGCGCCGTCGCCGAAGAATTGCGCTGATCCCTTCCCCGGAGTTTTGGACATGGCAACCACCCAATTCGAAGCCCGCTATGGTTTTCCACGGCGCGCGGCCGGCCTGTCGAACTGGCGGACGCGCCCCTACAGCCGCTGGACCTTCCAGAATGTCTCGGAGATCGTCCCGTCCGCATCGGTTTCCGACGATTGTGAAGCCGAGGACCTGGCCGATCCCGGTCGGCTGCTCGACAGGACCTTCAGCCTGTCCGGCGGCAGCGAGCGCGGCCTCGACTTCCTCGATCGCGCCAGCACCGATTCCCTCGTCGTGATGAAGCGCGGCACCTTCGTCGCCGACTGGCACGCGCCGACCGTCGATCCGGCCGCACCCCATCTCGTCTTCTCGATCGGCAAGTCGCTGACCGCGATCGTCGCAGGCACGCTGATCGACGACGGCGTCCTCGACCCGACCTTGCCCGTATCGCACTACCTTCCAGAAGCCGCCGGATCGGCCTATGCCGATTGCAGCGTCCAGAACGTCCTCGACATGCGGGTCAGCCTCGATTTCAGCGAGACCTACGAGAACCCGACCGAGAGTTTCCTGCGCTATCGGCGCTCGACGCTCTATAACCCCGGAGACCGGTCGGAATCCCTGCTGCAGTTCCTGATGTCGCTCGACAAGGCCGACGGCGATCATGGCGGCCCCTTCGCCTATCTCTCGCCCAATACCGACGTGCTCGGCCAGGTCACCGAACGCGCCTCCGGGGCGCGCTTTCCCGACCTGCTGCGCGAGCGGGTCTGGCGCGCTGTCGGCGCGAAGGGCCGCTGCTTCGTCACCGTCGACATCGAGGGCAGTTCGCGCACCGCGGGCGGCATCTCGCTGACCGCCCGCGACCTCGCCCGCGTCGGCGAGATGATGCGCAATCGGGGCATGGCCGGCAGCCGGGCGGTGCTGTCGGAACGCTTCGTCAACGATACGACGCGCGATGGCGACACGGCGGCCTGGCTCGCCGGCTCGTTCCCCTATCTGTTCCCGGACGGCGCCTACCGCAACTGCTGGTACCAGACCGGCTACGCCAGCGGCGCCTTCTGCGCCATCGGCATCCACGGCCAGTGGCTCTACGTCGATCCCGCCAACGAGACGGTGATCGTCAAGCAGTCGTGCCAGGCCGAGGCGGTCGACGACGCGCTCGACCAGGACTGCCTCGCCTTCTTCCGGCGGATCGCCGAAGCCGCCTGAGCGGCCCGGCGGTCAGGCCGACTTCAGAGCCCGCATGTTCGGCAGGAAGATCGTGAACAGGCCGAGCAGCGGCAGGAACGAGCAGGCCCAGTAGACGAACTCGATGCCCTTGGCGTCGGCCAGCACGCCGAGTGCTGCCGCGCCGATGCCGCCGATGCCGAAGGCGAAGCCGAAGAAGATGCCGGCCACCATGCCGACGCGGCCGGGCAACAGCTCCTGCGCGAAGACGACAATGGCCGGGAAGGCCGAGGCCAGCAGGAAGCCGATGACGAAGGACAGCGCCACTGTCCACGGCAGGCTGACATAGGGCAGGACCAGCGTGAACGGCAGCACGCCGAGGATCGACAGCCAGATCACGAACTTGGCGCCGAAGCGGTCGCCGATCGGCCCGCCGGCCACGGTGCCGAGCGCCGCGGCGCCGAGGAACACGAACAGCAGGTATTGCGAGGCCTGCACCGAGACGCCGAAGCGCTCGATGACGTAGAATGTGTAGTAGCTCGAGATGCTCGCCATGTAGACGTTCTTGGAGAACGTCAGGATGACCAGCACGACCAGCGCGATGATCAGCTTGCTGCGCATCAGCACATGGCCCACCGGCATGGCCGGCCGCTTGGCGGCGGCGCGGCGATAGGCGCTGTACCAGTTGCCGACCCGCCACAGGATGATCATGCCGAGCAGCGCCGCGGCCGAGAACCAGGCGACGCTGCCCTGTCCCAGCGGCACGACGATGAATGCCGCGAGCAGCGGCCCCAGCGCCTGGCCGAAATTGCCGCCCACCTGGAACAGCGATTGCGCCAGCCCGTAGCGCCCGCCGGAAGCCAGCCGCGCGACGCGCGACGATTCCGGGTGGAAGATCGAGGAGCCGATGCCGATGAAGCAGGCGCCGACGACCAGCATCACATAGGTGTGGGCAGTGGCGAGCAGCATCAGGCCGATCATCGACATGCCCATGCCGACGGTCAGCGAATAGGGCATCGGCCGCTTGTCGGTGTAGATGCCGACGACCGGCTGGAGCAGCGATGCGGTCACCTGGAAGGCCAGGGTGAGCAGGCCGATCTGCCAGAAATCCAGGCCGAAATCGCTCTTCAGCATCGGGTAGATCGCCGCCAGCAGCGACTGCATCACGTCGTTGAGCATGTGGCAGAAGCTGACCGCCAGGATGATGGCGTAGGCTGTGGTCTGCTGCGATGGATGCCGTGCAGCCGGCACGGTCGCGTCCGTCATGATGATCGTCCTTGCCGGAAACCGGTCCTGGTCGGCGGCGTCGACGGCGTCGCCGGTGCTTGGGAGCAGCCTCGTCGTTTATTCCCCTTCGACCCGATCCTGTTGGTTCAGTTGGGCCGGCCGCTTGGGTCAGGAACCATGTCCTTTCACGGCCCGGGCGATCCTAATGCAACGAATTCGACATTCGCATCCCGTCGGACATCACGCGGACCCAAGCGAATATAAAACTAAAAATTCTAATAGATTCATATATTTGCTCGTGGTCACTCGATTCTGACATTTGCCCGGGGAGCGGTATCCGTGAGACGCAAATGTCAGAATCGGACCACTGGCGGCGCGCCTCCTGCCTTCGGCAGGCAAATTTATCCAAAACGGGAAAAGCCCGTTCGGCCCGGCTCAGATGCCGGAGCCGAACAGTTCCTCGGCATCGCCGCCCTGCCAGGGATCGGGCAGCGCCCCGCCGATCCCCTCGCCGGCGCCGGGCAGCGGCATCCAGCATTTCAGCTCGGGATCGGCATAGGCGATGATCTGGCCCGGATGCGAATCGACCGAGCGCCAGCCTTCGATGCCGAACTGGTCGGCGCGCGCCCAGTAGGCCACGTCGACCTCCGCCGCGCCCTGCTCGGACGAGCCCACGGTCACCAGCATGCGGGTACCGTCCCTGGGTGCGCTGTTCATGTGGCGCCAGCCGGCGGGTTCGCTCATTGCATGCCTCCTCAGTCTGCCCGGCGATGCTAGCCGGACGGCAGGCGGACGCCAAGCCCGCGCGTACCGGACCGGGCAGGACGAGGCTTGGCGCATCGCCTCAGCCTGGCGCACGCCTTGGCCGCCCGGCAAACTGTGGTAACCCTGTCGTTCGAAGCAACAGATCGAGGAGGGTCCGGAATGGCGGTTTCGGGAGGCGACGTTCATGTCCATGCGGCGCGGCGGCTGCGCGAGAGCTATGGCGGCGACATCGGCGATGTCGGACTGCGGCTCGATCCCGCGCTCGCCGAAGGCGAGTATGTCGTCGAAGCCTCCGGCGGACAGGTCATGGTGCGCGGCGGCCCGTTCTCCGGCGTCATCTACGGCGTCGAGGAGTTGCTCGCACGCTCGCCCCAGCGCCTGCGCCCGGAGCTTTTCGCCACGCCGGTGCGTGGAAAGCCCGGCCTGCCCTACCGCACCTTCTGGACCTGGGACCACTCGACCAACTGGGAACTCTCGCAGATCGGTCAGCAGGAGATCGGCGTCTTCAACCCGTACCAGAAGCCGCCGGGCGGCTTCCTCGCCGACTACCGGCGCCTGGTCGACTTCTGCTCGAAAAACCGCGTCGGCGGCATCGTCATCTACGGTTTCCTGCGCGACAGCCACGGCGGCATCGAGGCGGCGCAGGAGCTGTGCCGCTACGGCAACGAACGTGGCGTGCGCATCATTCCCGGCATCGCCATCGGCGCCTATGGCGGCGTCTACTGGGAGGGCCGGCACAAATACAATCTGCGCACCTGGCTTGCCGCCAACCCGCAGCATGCGGCGAAGATGAGCAGGGACATCGGCTTCCAGCTCGCCGACCTCGCCTTCCCGCTCAACTTCCCGCATTCCGACTACACCGTGACGGCCTGCCCGAGCGCGCCCGAGACCATCGACTGGATGGAGGAGGCGGTGAGCTGGCTCGCCGACACTTTCGAGATCGGCGGCGTCAATATCGAGAGCGGCGACTACGGCGTCTGCGACTGCCAGCGCTGCCAGGCCCGCCGCGCCAACGACGCGGAGGCGCGGCGCCGCGGCGACGTCTATGGCGACTACTGGTCCCACACCGACATGGCGGAGAACTTTCCGCGCCTCTATCGCGCGACAAAAGCGCGCCGGCCGGACGCCTGGGTCTACTGCGAGATGCAGTGGGACAATCTGCTCGACCCGGTCGCCACCGAGATCCAGAAACGGCTGCCGAAGGGCGCGATCTACCAGCATACGGCCAACCAGAGTTTCTGGAAGCGCCTGCGTACCGAACTCAGGGCCGACTACGTCGCCGCCCTGCCGACCCAGCCCAACGTCCTGCGCTGCCAGTTCGCCTGCCAGTGGAACGGCGACGAGCGCACGCAGCGCTACGCCTTCAACGCCCGCAGCTTCGCCGACATGGCGGGCCGCGGCGCCGAACTGGGCATGCAGGGCCTGACCGTCTGGAGCGAGGTCTCGGACTATGTCGCCACCGCCGAGCTCAGCTATCTCGCCTTCGCCCGCTTCGGCTGGGACCCGCGGCTTACCTGGGACGCCTTCGTTGCGGAGGAACTGGCACCGCGGCTGGGCGGCGAAAGGCATGCGCGGACCTTCATCGCCATCGCCGAGGAGATCGACGCCAGCCAGACGCTCTCCGTGCCCCGCCTGGCCGAGTTGCAGGCCCAGGCGCTGGCCATGATGGCCGAAGTGGAGGCAGGCGCCGCCCGCCGCTGGCTGACTTTGGCGGAGCAGATCGCGAGGCGGGGGTTTATGGGGAGGTAAGACCCGACATTCGCCGAACCGGCATCGACGCCGCGTCGTCTACCGGCGCCGATCCGGTAACGATCAATATCCTGTGAGATTTACAGCCTCACCACAACCATGACAGACTTTGCGGACGGGCTGCGGCCGAAGCAAAGGCCGGGAGGAAGCATAATGGAATGGGTCGGTCAGTTCTTGGGTTCCACGGACGACCTGTTCAACGGCGGCCTCGAAGGATACTTCACCCTGAACGCCGGCGCCGGTGGCAGCACCCCGACGCAGGTCACCGGCAATTCGCCGACGAAAGTGACCTTTACTTCACAGATATTCCTCGCGCAGGTTTCGTTTTTCGGGAGCAATCTCAGCGTCGGCTCGACAACCCTTCCGAGCGGGATGTCTCTGCCGGTTCTGACGGGCGGCGCGATCACGCGGATCGAATTTCTCTACAACTATCGGCTTTCGGACGCGATCAACGCGGGCATAGACGCCCCGGAACTCTCCCAGGCGGCATTCCTCCAGCCCTCCGCGACGATAACCCTCCCGTCGATCTCCGCGCTAGCGATGACGAATGCCATCGTCCAGAGCTACGCAAGCGGCTCGACGCAGCCCTTCCTGAACTATCTCAGCCAGTTCAACGCGAATTTCAGCGGCAGCGATGGGCCCAACATCATCAACGGCTTCAACGGCGGCGACCTGCTGAGGGGCTTCGGCGGCAACGATTCGCTCCGCGGCAATGACGGCGACGATGTCCTGGACGGCGGCACCGGTTCCGACACATTGAACGGCGGCAACGGCAGCGACCTTTACCTTCCCGGCCCGCCGGCGACCGGTGGCCTCGGCGACGCAGTCGGCGACAGTGGCACCAAGGCCGGCGACATCGACACGATCTCCTATGAAAACGCCACGGGCGCGGTGGTCGTCGATCTCAATCTTCTGGACGGCAACCAGAGCGCGGGCTGGGCGGCAAACCTGATGTCGACCGGCATCGAGCGCGTGATCGGGTCCCGCTTCAACGACACGATCATCGGCACCGATTTTCCGGAATCGGTGAGCGACACATCGGCCGACATCCTGGAAGGCGGGGATGGTGACGACGTGCTGTTCGGGCTTGGCGGCAGCGATACGCTGCAGGGAGGACGCGGTTTCGATACGCTGGTCGGCGGCCAGAATGGCGACGTTGCGACCACCGGGCCGGGCGACAGGGCAAAATTTGCTGTCCATTCAAGCCAGGTCGACGTGTTCTTTCCAGGGGACGGCAGTGTTCTGGTGGCAACGCCCGGCGGTGGGGTCGACCAGCTTTTCGAGATGGAATTCATCGAGACCACGAATGGCGTCTTCAACATCGGCAGCTTCGCGGCTTCGGCCCGCCAGTTGCTGGTCGGCGATGACAAGGACAATCCGATCAATGGCGACGGCAGGGAGAGCCTCATCTATGGCCGTGACGGCAACGACACGCTGAACGGTGGCGGCGCCAGCGACCATATCGAGGGTGGCAGCGGCAACGACACCATCGATGGCGAGAGCGGCGCGGACATCATGCGCGGGGAACTCGGCAACGACACCTTCATCGTCGACAACGTCGCGGACGCGATCTTCGAACTGGCCGGCGAGGGTACCGACACGGTCAGGACCTCCGTGACCTTCGACCTCCTGTCAGGAGTCTCGGTCGAGAATTTCTCCGCCACCAACCAGGCGGGCACCGGCAAGATCAATCTCTACGGCAACGAGTTCGCCCAGAAGATCACCGGCAATGCCGGCGCCAACATCATCTCCGACGGCGGCAAGGGCGGCACCGACACGCTGGTCGGGCTGGGCGGCGGCGACACCTACAAGGTCTACAATTCCGCCACCAAGATCGTCGAGGGCAAGAGCGGCGGCAGCGACACGGTGCTCGCTT
>JAHBYY010000047.1 GCA_019635715.1 Rhizobiaceae bacterium
ATCAGGCCGGCGGCGTGCCATGTCGTGCCGGATGTGAGCTGCTTGCGCTCCAGAAGGACGATGTCGGTCCAGCCGAGTTTTGCCAGATGGTAGGCGACCGAGCAGCCGGAGACGCCACCGCCGATGATGACGGCGCGGGCTTTTTTGGGGAGAGCGGTCATGGGAGGTGCTCGCTTGTTGTGCCGACTACCCCCTCACCCGCCCTCCGCTTCGCTCGGGCGACCTCTCCCCGTTGGGGAGAGGAGACCTTCGACGTCTCCGTTCCTGCTGCGAGCGCTCCAGGAGAGGGTTGCGAGGCCCACAAGCGACCTCTCCCCGTCGGGGAGAGGTCGCCCGAGCGAAGCGGAGGGCGGGTGAGGGGGAAAGTGTAAGGGATCACGCGGCCTTCCTGCGATAGGCCGAGGCGAAGCGGCGCAGGCGCTGGGCGGCGTCGGCGAGCACGGATTCCGGCTGCGTCAGCGCAATGCGGATGTGGCCCGCGGCTGCCTCGCCGAAGGACGATCCCGGCATGACGGCCACGCTTTCGGCGTCGAGCAGCGTCCACGCGAAGCGTTCGTCGTCGGGCTCGACGGCGCGCACATCCAGCATGACATACATGCCGCCCTGCGAGCCGCGGACGATCAGATCGTTCATGCCGCTCAGGGCGGCGAGGAAGCTGTCGCGGCGGGCCGTGTAGAGCGCGGCGATCTGTTCGACGCCGTAGTCGTTCTCCAGCGCCTCGATGGCGGCACGGGAAACGAAGTCGGTGAGGCCGTAGGTGGTCACGAGGTTGAGGCTGATCAGCAGGGTGATCATCTCTGCCGGTCCGGTCAGCCAGCCGATCCGCCAGCCGGTCATGCCGTGGCTCTTCGACATCGAATTGATGACCAGCGTCCGCTCGGCCATGCCCGGCAGGGCGCGCGGCGAAAGGTGTCCGCCGCCGCCGAGGGTCCAATAGACCTCGTCGGACAGCAGCCACAGATCGTGCTCGCGGCAGATCTCGGCGATGACCTCGATGGAGCGGCGCGAATAGATCGCGCCGGTGGGGTTGTTCGGCGTGTTGATCAGGATGGCGCGGGTGTTGGGCCGCAGCGCAGCGAGGATGGAAGGGCCATCCGGCTGGAAGCCGGTTTCGGCCCGCGTCTCGACCACGGTGAATTCGGCGCCCGCGGCGCGGAACGTCCCCGGATAGGTGGCGTAGTAGGGTGCAACGACGATGGCGTGATCGCCTGCGTCGAGCGTCGCCTGCACCGCGGCATAGAGCGCCGCCTGCCCGCCGGGCGCGGCGATGATCTCGTCCGCGGTCGTGGGAACTCCTGTGGAGCGGCTCGACACCTTGGCCATCGCGGCCCGCAGCGCCGGCAGGCCGGGAAGCTGCGTATAATGATGATGACCGGCCCGCAGTGCCTCGACACAGGCCTCGACCGTCTCGCCGGGCGTGTCGAAATCATGGTCGCCGACCGACAGCATGATGATCGGCTGGCCCGCCAGCCTGCGCTGCCAGGCCTCGAAATGGACTTCCCAGCCGTCCTTGCCGCCGGGCACGATGCCGGCGATGCGCGATGATGGTCTCGGCACGTCAGGCCTCCTCTGCGACGGTTCGGGGGGTGCCGGAAAGGATGATCCGGCGCATGGCGTCGCTGCCGACCGTCAACCCGTCATAGCCGGACACCTTCGGATGGGATGTCGCCATCGGATGGCTGTGGAAAGCCGAGATGACGAGAACCGGCATGCCGGCGGCCTCGGCTGCGCGGATGCCGGCCGGCGAATCCTCGAAGACGAGGCAGTTCCGGGGTCGTGCGCCGAGGCGCTCGGCCGCGAGCAGGAAACAGTCCGGCGCGGGCTTGCCGTTGGTGACGTCGTCGCCGGCGACCATCATCGGCGGCAGCGGCAGGCCTGCCGCCTCGATGCGGCGGATCGCCAGGGCGCGCGGCGCCGAGGTGACGATCGCCCAGCGGTCGGCGGGCAAAGCTGCCAGGAAGTCGGCTGCGCCGGCGATCGGCTCGATGCCTTCGACGTCGTCCATCTCGGCCTGCGTCAGCCAGTCGACCTCGGCCTGGAGATCGATGCCGGGAAGGTCGAGGGCGCGGATGGTCTCGCTGGCGCGGACGCCGTGGATGGTGGGCAGGAAGCTGGGCACGTCGAGGCCGTGGCGTGTCGCCCAGGTCGCCCAGGCGCGCTCGGCCGCGGCGATGGAACTGAGGATCGTGCCGTCCATGTCGAACAGGAAGGCATCGAAGGAATGGTCGGGGAAAGGCGAAGTCATCAGGCTCTCAATCTTGCGTTCTCGGGATCCCACAGGGGCTGGTCGGGTTGCACCGTTGCGGCGAAGGGCTCGCCGAAGATCTCGACCTCCACCCTGGTGCCGGGCACGGCGAGGTCGGCGCGCAGCATGCCGAGCGCGATGGAGCGGTCAACCCGGTGCCCCCAGCCTCCAGACAGCGTCTCGCCGACGATCCGGCCGTCATGACACAGCGTCGACATATAGGGTGCGTCGCAGGCGCCGGGTGCGTCGAGGACGAGCGTGACGAAGCGCTTCTTCACGCCTTGCTGCCTTTCGTTCTGGAGCGCCGCCTTGCCGGCGAAATCGGGCTTTTCCCACTTCACGAAGCGGTCGAGGCCGCCCTGCAGGATCGTATAGTCGGTGGACAGATCCTGCTTCCAGGCACGGTAGCTCTTTTCCAGCCGCAGCGAATCCAGAGCGAACATGCCGAACGGTTTTAGCCCGTGCTTCTGGCCGGCTTCCCAGACCGCGTCGAAGATGGTCGCAGTATCCTCGATCTTCGAATGGATTTCCCAGCCGAGTTCGCCGGCGAAGGAGACGCGGACCAGTTGCAGCCAGCGCCCGGCAATCCGGCAGGATTGGTGGGTCAGCCATGGCTGGGACAGGTCGGCGTCGGTCACGTCGGCAAGGATTTCACGCGACTTGGGGCCGGACAGGATCTGGCAGGCGAAGGCGTCGGTGACGTCGTCGAGGGTCATTTCATGGGTTTGCGGGAGGTGGTTCGAAAGCCACTCGAAGTCGTGGCTCTGAGCGACGGCGGCGGTGATCAGGAAGAAAAAATCCTCGTCGAGCGCCATGATCGACATTTCGGTGACGATGCGGCCGTTGTCGTCGGCGAAATAGCCGAGGCCGATGCGGCCGGGCTTCGGCACCACGCCGGTGATCTGCCTCGACAGCCAGTCGCGGGCGCCCGGCCCCTTCAGCCGGAAGCGCGAGAAGCCGGGAAGGTCGAGAATGCCGGCTGCGTCGCGCACGGCAAGGCATTCTTCGCGCACACGCTTCTGCCACGGTCCGTCGCGGTCATAGGTCTGGGTGGCGTTCTCGGATGTGTCGTCGCCCGGCCTGGCGTACCAGGTGGCGCGCTCCCAGCCATTGTAGGCGTTGAACTCAGCGCCCAGCGCGGCGATGCGGTCATGGATCGGCGACAGCTTCCGGTTCCGGCCGGCCGGCCAGGCATGGCGCGGGAAATGGACGGCATATTCGTGGCCGTAGATCTCCATGCCCTTGGCGACGGCGTAGTCCTTGTCAGCCGCGAACTTCGTGAAGCGGCGCGGGTCGCACGACCACATGTCCCACTCGGTCGCGCCCTCGGTGACCCATTCGGCCAGCACCTTGCCGGCACCGCCGGCCTGGGCGATGCCGAAAGTGAAGACGCAGGCCTCGAAGGCGTTGGGCACACCGGGCATCGGGCCGATCAGCGGGTTGCCGTCCGGCGCATAGGGGATGGGGCCGTTGATGATTTTCGACAGGCCGGCGGTGCCGAGGATCGGCACGCGGCGGACGGCGTCGTCGAGATACCATTCGAGGCGTTCCAGGTCGTCCGGGTAGAGCTGGAACGAGAAGTCGTCGGGCATCGGATCGTCCGGCGTCGCCCAATGGGCACGGCAGTTGCGTTCGTAGGGTCCGAGGTTCATGCCGAACTTCTCCTGGCGCAAATACCAGGAGGTGTCGACGTCGCGCAGCAACGGCAGCTTGTGTCCGGCCTCCTTCGTCCAGGCGGCGAGTTCGGGGATTTCCTCGAACAGGATGTACTGGTGGCTCATCACCATCATCGGCACGTCGCGGCCGAACAGCTTTCCGACCTCGGCCGCGCGATAGCCGGCGGCGTTGACGATGTATTCGCAGCGGACCTCACCCTGCGGCGTCGAGACGACCCATTCGCCATTGTCGCGTCGCGCCGCGGTGACCGGGCAGAAGCGGACGATGGTCTGGCCCATGTCGCGGGCGCCCTTGGCCAGCGCCTGGGTGAGTTGTGCCGGGTCGATGTCGCCGTCGTTCGGGTCGTAGAGCGCGCCCACGAGGTCGTGGCTCTCGATGAACGGATAGCGCGCCCTGATCTCGTCGGGCCCGATGACATCGATATCCATGCCCTGATAGCGGCCCATGCCCCTGGCGCGCTGGAACTCGCGCATCCGCTCGCGTCCGTGGGCGAGCCGCAACGAGCCGGTGACATGGTAGTTCATCGGATAGCCGACCTCGGCGGCGAGTCGGCGATAGAGCTCGGCCGAATAGCGCTGCATGTTCATCAGCGACCAGGACGAGGAGAAGGTCGGCACGTTGCCGGCGGCGTGCCAGGTGGAGCCGGAGGTCAGCTCGTTCTTCTCCAGCAGGACGCAGTCGGTCCATCCGGCCTTGGCGAGATGGTAGAGCGCGGAGACGCCGACGGCTCCGCCGCCGATGATCACCACGCGGGCATGGGAAGGCAGGTCAGGCATCGTAGGGCTCCCGAGACGTGGCCGAGGCACCCGCCTCTGGCCTGCCGGCCATCTCCCCCTCAAGGGGGGAGATCGGCTCGTAGCTTGGGTTTCGCCAACCGCCAAGATTGACGGTGGGGCGGCGAGAACGACGCTGCTGATCTCCCCCCTTGAGGGGGAGATGGCCGGCAGGCCAGAGGGGGGTGAAAGGAACAGGCATCGTTCTCAATACACCGGCGGCGACACGACCCAGATGACGACCGCCGGCACGCTGCCGGGATTGCGCCAGCGATAGGCGCGGTCGCGGAAGCGAAAGCTGTCGCCTTCGCCGAGGCTGTGCCAGACGCCGCCGATCTCGATGTCGAAAAGCCCGGAGACGACATAGCCGGCGTCCTCGGTGTCGCGCTGCGCGACGACGGACAGGGCGGCGCCCGGCGCGAATTCCGAGCGGATCAGCTCGAAGCTGCCGCCGAGGTCGGGCGAAAGCAGCTCCTCGACGAGACCCGATTCGTGGGTGCCGAGAACCCGGCGCCTGCCGGCGCGGACCACCACGCCGCGCTCCTCGTCGCGCGGCACGTCGTGGGCGAAGAACAGGCTGAGCGGCACGCCGAAGAGCTCGGCCAGGGCCCGGAGGTCGGCATGAGCCGGCAGGGAAAGCCCGCGCTCGACCTGGCTCAGCCAACCGACCGAACGGCCCAGCTCGCCTGCCGCCTGCGACAAGGTCAGCGCCCGCGCCTTGCGCAGGGCGCGGATGTCGCGCGCCAGCATGGCGGCCGGCGACCGGTCCGTCGCATCGGGTTCCTCGACATTGGCGGCAAGGTTCATGAAAATTCCCTCACAAATTTCATTGACCATGGGTGCGTGAAATCTGCAACGAATTTTTCATGGTCCAGCGGCGGGCTTGCATCGGAGCACGACCTTGTGCAAACGCTGCTTCTATTGGACGGCGGAGGGACGTCCGACCCGTAACCCGGACCGGAACCAACACCCATGCTGGCACCCGAAACGACGCCGCAGGATTCGGATGCGCGGGCCGTCGACGCCGCGATCAGGTCGCGGCGCTCGGTGCGTGCCTTCCTGCCGACACCCGTCGACGAGACGACGATCCGCGACATCCTCGCGATCGCGGCCCGCGCGCCTTCCGGCACCAACATGCAGCCCTGGCGGGTCTATGTGCTGACCGGGCAGGCCAAGTCGCAGATCGCGGATGCGATCCTGAATTCCGGGATCCGCGCCGAGAAGGCGAACTGGGACGAATACAAATACTATCCCGACCAGTTCTTCGAACCCTACCAGTCGCGGCGCCGCAAGGTCGGCTTCGACCTCTACGGCCATCTCGGCATCCAGCGGCGCGAGGTGGAGCGCATGCGCGCCCAGCACGACCGCAACTTCACCTTCTTCGACGCGCCGGTCGGCATGATCTTCACCATCGACCGGCGGCTCAACATGGGCTCCTGGGTCGATTACGGCATGTTCCTGGAGAACATCATGATCGCTGCGCGGGGCAGGGGGCTTCATACCTGCCCGCAGGCCGCCTTCGCCCCCTATCACAATCAGATCCGTCCGATCCTCGGCATCACGCCGGAGGAGATGGTGGTCTGCGGCATGGCGCTCGGCCACGAGGACACGTCAAAGCCGGAAAACGATTTGAGGACCGAACGCGCGCCGCTGGAAGAGTGGGTGACGTTCGTGGGGTGAGCTATTTCGCCCCCAAGCGACGGTCGCTGGCGCCGTCGTCCTCGCCAGCGCCTTCTACGATGTCCTGCGTTCGCGGGAAGACTCGAGGCGATAGGGCTTGATCAGGATATCGGCCGGGATTCGCCATTGCCGTGACAGCCTATGCGCTGCGTCCATGGTAAGCGGCCGGCGATAGTTGAGGATTTCGGAGGCACGCGAGCGCGAGCCGAGCAGGGCGGCGAGATCGGCCTGCGTCCTGCCGGTCATCTCCATGAAGGCAAGGATCGCCGGAACGGGGGCAAGATCCTGGATCGGATATTGCGCGTTCTCATAGGCCTCAGCCAGGGTCGAGAGCACGTCGAAGCGATCGGCCTCGTGCGACCCGACCTCCGGCGGATTGTCGAAATAGCGTCCGATCTCGGCCAGCGCCCAGTCGTAGTCCTCTTCGGTCCTCAGGGGGCGGATGTTTTCCACTATACGGTCTCCGGATCGATCCGATCATATTCGGCGTGGGTGCCGACGAATTTGATCAGGACGCGCCTGAACGGGTAGGCGACGTGGACGATGAGGCGATACCGGTTGCCGGCGATGTCGAAAATGACGCGGTTGTCGCCCACCAAATCGACGCTGGTACCGAACATCGCCTTCACGTCGGCGGGACCGTTCCATCGCGCCCTGCTGACGACCATGTACCAGGCGGTCAGCGGTCCCTCCGCCTGATTGTGCCTTTCCCAGAACGCCTTCAGGGTCCGCCTGGCAATGATCTGCATTGTCCAGAATAGCGCGTTCCCGTTTTGGGAACAAGGGTGGCGCGTCGAGTTGCGTAACCGCAGCTATCGCACCTCGTAGCCGACTTCCTCGCAGGCATGGCCGAGCGCCGTCCAGAAAGCCCGCGCATAAGAGCGGTAGATGTAGAGGTCGAACGCGTCGGGCGCGGTGCGCTGGATGAGCGCGAAGATGTCGTGGTGGCCGGTCGAGACCGCCTTGCCGACCGGGAAGACCGGCAACGAAAAGTCGACGGCGAAGAACTTTGCCAGCACCCACTCGGCCTTGGGACCGGCAAGCCGGAGCGCCGTGCGTCCGTGCGACAGATCCGTTACGGTTCCGAGGCTTGCGGGGATCGCCTCAGACAGCGACTCCGCCAGTCCCTCGGCCTCGTCGACGACCAGGAATTTTCCGGGCGCGAAACCGAAAGCGGCCTTTGTCTCGGTGCTGACGCCACCGCCCGGAATATCGGGAAGCGAGAGCCCGGTATGGCCGTCAATCGCCGCGAGCATTCCCGCCGTCTCGCCGGGCCAGGCGGCAAGCTGGACGATTGAGCCCGGCTGGGTCTCCGACATGACGACACCGATACCGGCCGAAAGATCGCCATGCGGGCCGGGGCGCCAGACCGGCGCGAGCGGGGACAGCATCTCAACCATGCATCCGCTTCCCTTCGGGGTCGAAGAAGTGGTGACTGACGATCTCGATCGGGCCGAACCGGTTGCGCAGCGGATCGGAGACGAAGGCGCGCGTACCATGACGCGCCTTGCCGCCCTTCACCAGCGCAAGGCCGATATATTTGCCGAGCGCCGGCGCGTAGCACACCGACGAGACGTGGCCGATCGAATCGTGCGGATTCTGGACGTCGAGCCGCTCGACGATGTGCGAGCCGCCGTTGAGCGGCCGGTTGTCGAGCGAAACGACGCCGACGAGCTGGATACGGTTTGGCGAGACGAGACCCTCGCGCTCGATCATCTGCGAGCCGATATAGGGCTTCTTCTTCGACAGCATCCAGCTGAGATGCAGGTCGCGCGCCGTGGTGCGCCCGTCGATCTCGGCGCCGGTGACGTGGCCCTTCTCGATGCGCAGGGTGCCAAGGGCTTCGAGGCCGTAAGGGACAAGCCCGAACGGCTTGCCGGCCTCGATCAGCGCTTCCCAGACATGCAGGCCATGACCGGCACCGCAATAGACCTCGAAGGCCATTTCACCCGAGAAGGAAAGGCGGCAGATCATCACCGGAGCGCCGGCGATCTCGCCGTGGACGATGCCCATGAACGGCAGCGCGTCGTCGTCGACTGCGGTTCCCGTCACGCAGGCCGCCAGGATCTGGCGGGCCTTCGGTCCGCCGATCGCGGCGCCCGCCCACTGGTCGCTGACGGAGGTGACCTGCACCTTCAGTTCCGGCCAGACGACGTCGAGATAGTATTCGAGATGCTGCATCACCTTGCCGGCATTGGCCGTCGTGGTGGTCATCAGGAAGTCGTTTTCGCCGAGCCGCCACGTGGTGCCGTCGTCGAAGGCGATGCCTTCCTCGCGCAGCATCAGGCCGTAGCGTGCCTTGTTGACCGGCAGGGTCGAGAACAGATTGGTGTAGACGCGGTCGAGCAGTTCCGCTGCGTCCGGACCCTGCACGGCGATCTTGCCGAGCGTCGACACGTCGACGATGCCGGCGTCGGTGCGCGTCGCCCTGGCTTCGCGCACATAGGCCTGCTCGATGTTCTCGCCCGGCTTGCCGTAGATCTGCGGGCGATACCACAGGCCGGCGGCAAACATCGTGGCGCCCTGCGCGACGTGCCAGTCGTGCATCGGCGTCAGCCGCTCGGGACGGATCTCGCCGAAACGTTCGGCGGCGAGCGAGCCGATCGACACCGGCGTGAAGGGCGGGCGGAACCGCGTCGTGCCGGTCTCCGGAATGGTCCTGCCGGTGGCGTCCGCCATGATCGCGAGGCCCGGCACGTTGGAGGTCTTGCCCTGGTCTGTCGCCATGCCGAGCGTGGTGTAGCGCTTCAGGTGCTCGACGGAGATGAAGCCCTCGCGATGCGCCAGGCGCACGTCCTCCGCGGTGACGTCGTGCTGGTAGTCGACGAACGACTTGCCGCTCGCGCGGATTTCGAACACGGCGGCCGGCGGCGAGGCCGGCGCGGCATTGCCGATCGCCGGGAGGCTGTCCTCGTCGGTCGTCGCGCCGCCGGCGGCCGCACCCTCGGCAATTGCCGTGGCGGTATCGTAATGGCCATTGAAGGCGCCCGCGCCGACCCATGGCTGCGAAGGCTCGGCCGGCAGAAAAGCCTGCAGCGTCTCGTCCCATTTCGGTATGGCACCGGCCTGGCTCGCCAGATGGACGACCGGCGACCAGCCGCCGGAGACAATCAGGCAGTCGGCGTCGAGATGGCGGGCGTGTCCGGAAAGACGTTTGGCGACCGGGTCGAAGGGCTGCACCTTGATGCCGGTGACGGTCTTGCCGCCCTCGGTCTCGACGACGGCATGGCCGAGCAGGTGCTCGCCGCCGACGGATGCGGCGATGCGGCGGGCATCCTCGGAAGCCGAGGTGCGGACGTCGACGATCGCCATGATGCGCGCGCCGGCGGCGTGCAGCGCCTCCGCGGCGCCGTAGGCCGAGTCGCAATTGGTGAAGACGGCGATCTTCTCGCCCGGCAGCACGCCGAATTCGTTGACGTAGCGCTGCGCGGCCGAGGCCAGCAGCACGCCGGGCCGGTCATTGTCGGGGAAGACCAAGGGGCGCTCGAAGGCGCCTGTGGCGAGGATCACCTTGCCGGCCCGGATCGCCCAATGACGATGGCGCGGTTCGCCCTTGCGGATGGCGGCCTTGTGGTCGGTGACGCGCTCCAGAGCGCCCAGCGTGTTGTCGTCGTAATAGCCCCATACGGTGGTGCGCGGCAGGAGACGGACGTTGTCGCAGGCGGCCAGCGAGGCGACGGTCTCGGCGGCCCAGGACGCGGCCGGCGTGCCGTCGATCGTCTCGGAGGACCAGTTGGCCGAGCCGCCCATCACCGCGTCGAGATCGGCGAGCATGACGCGCGCGCCGGTCTGCGCCGCCGCTTTGGCTGCCGACAGCCCAGCCGGACCGGCACCGACCACCAGCACGTCGCAGAAGGCGTTCATGCGCTCGTAGCGCGACGTGTCGAAGGCGGTCCCGGCGCGACCAAGACCGGCGGCGCGGCGGATGAAATGCTCGCAGAACATCCAGAAGCGGGTGCCCTTCAGCGGGCCGATGACCGGACCCATGAAGGTCTTGTAGTAGAAGCCGGCGGCCAGCGCCCTGCCGCCCAGCGCATTGATCGCGCCGACATCGAAGGCGAGCGAGGGGAAGCGGTTCTGGCTGACGGTGGCCAGGCCGTCGTAGATCTCCAGCATGGTGGCCGGGATGTTTGGCTCGCGCTCCTCGCCCTTGACGATCGTCACCAGGGCGTTCGGCTCGTCGATGCCGGCGGCCAGCACGCCGCGCGGGCGGTGGTACTTGAACGAGCGGCCGAACAGCGAGACGCCGTTCGCCAGCAGCGCCGAGGCCAGCGTATCTCCGGCATGGCCTGAATAGGAGACGCCGTCGAAGGTGAAGCGGATGGAGCGCGTGCGATCGATGCGACCGCCGGCGGAGGTGCGGCGCGGGCTCACTGGGCGGCTTCCTTGCGCTCGGCGACGACCACGTCGCGGGCGATCGCCACCGACGAGATCTTGTGGGTGAGGGTGTTGCGCGTCACCGCGAGATGGACGCGGCAGCCGGCCGAGTGCTGCCAGTATTCCTTGTGGTCGCCGGCCGTGTTGACGCGGTCATAGACATAGGCGTTCCAGGCCGCCTGGTCGGTCGAGGCGGGGTCGGGGCGGCGCCGGTTGGCATCGCCCTGGTAGCTGTATTCGGACACGTCGCGCGGGCCGCAATAGGGGCAGGTGATCAGCATGGGTGGCCTAGTGCAGCTTCGGTGTGGCGCCTTGCGCCTTCTCGTCGATGTGGATGCCGCGGTGGTAGCGGTCGAGCGTGAAGGGCGCGTTGATCTCGTGCGGCGCGTTCTTGGCGATCGTCCAGGCGAAGCACCATCCGGAGGCGGGTGTCGCCTTGAAGCCGCCGTAGCACCAGCCGCAGTTGAGATACATGCCGGGGAGCGGGCCGGTGGTGATGATCGGCGAACCGTCCATCGACATGTCCATCACACCGCCCCAGGAGCGCAGCAGACGCACCTTGGCGAAGCCGGGGAACATGGCGAGAAGCTCGCTCATGACCTCCTCGACCAGCGGCATGTTACCGCGCTGGGCGTAGGTGTTGTACTCGTCCAGCCCGCCGCCGAACACCAGGCCGCCCTTGTCGGACTGCGAGACGTAGAGATGTCCGCCGCCCCAGGTGATCACGCCGGGCAGGATCGGTTTGAGCGATTCGGAGACGAAGGCCTGCAGCACGTGGCTCTCGATCGGCAGCCGGTCGACGCCGGCGAGCTTCATGACACGGCCGGTGCTGCCGGCGGCGGCGACGCCGACCTTCTTGGCGCGGATGTCGCCGCGCGTCGTGCGCACGCCGACCACGCGGTCGCCGTCCTTGATGAAGCCGATGACCTCGCAATTTTCGATCAGGTCGACGCCTCGCTTGTCGGCACCGCGCGCATAGCCCCAGGCGACGGCGTCGTGGCGCGCCGTGCCGGCGCGCGGCTGGAGCAGCCCGCCCATCACCGGGAACCGCGCCTTCGGCGAGACATCGAGGCCGGGATAGAGTTTTGCGATCTCCAGCGGCTTGAGGAACACGGCGTCGCCGCCCTGATGGCGCATGGCGTTGCCGCGGCGGATCGCGTCGTCGACCTGCGAGGGGGAATGGACCAGGTTCAGCACGCCGCGCTGCGAGAACATGACGTTGTAGTTCAGATCGTGCGACAGGTTCTCCCAAAGCTTCATCGAATGCTCGTAGAAGCGGATGTTCTGCGGGAGCAGGTAGTTGGAGCGCACGATGGTGGTGTTGCGGCCGACATTGCCGGAGCCGAGATAGCCCTTCTCGATCACGGCGACGTTGGTGATGCCGTGCTCCTTGGCCAAATAGTAGGCCGTCGACAGTCCATGACCGCCGCCGCCGATGATGATGACGTCGTAGGATGGCTTCGGCTCCGGCTTGCGCCAGGCCGGCTTCCAGTCGCGGTTGCCCGAGAGCGCGTTCTTCAGGATCGATAGGGCCGAGTATTCCGCCATCGTGGAGGGTATCCGGTTCGGGGAAGGCTGCACACTATTAGCCATGGCGTGGCGCGATGACCAGATTTGCGCCATGCCTTTTCGTTAGGCCGACCTGTGCCCGCGGCAAAGCTTGCCGGTGCTCCGGGCGACCAGTATCAATTCCGCCGCGTGCCGTTGCCGCGGCAGGCCGAACACCCGAGTGCAATCGCATGACCCGTTTCCTTGCCCGGCTCCTGATCGTGCTGCTGACCTGCGCTGCTGCCGCGCTGGCGTCGCAGCCCGCAGTTGCGCAGATGCTGGGCAAATCCGGATCGGCGATCGTCGACGAGCAGCGCGTCGTCATCGAGGGACTGACCTTCCGCACCAACGAACTCGAGAAGAAGATCGAGGTGAACGCCGAGGACGACGCGAGGCTCGTCGAGATCCGGCTGAGCCTCGAGGAGATCGCGCGGGAGCTGATCAACAGCAGCGTGTCCTTCCGGCCGAGGCTGACCGAGATCAACGATCGTCTCGGGGTGATCGGTGCCGCGGCTCCCGCCGACGGAACGACCGAACCGGACGTCGTCGCCGCCGAGCGGGAAGGGCTGCTGGCCGAAAAATCCGAGATCAACGCGGCGCTCGGCGTGGCGGAGGAACTGTCGATCCGCGTCAACTCGCTGATCGTGCAGATCACCGAGATACGGCGCAACCTGTTCTCGCAACTGCTGACCAAGCGCTACGACATCAACTTCACCCTGGGTGGCGAGGTTGTCGACGCCGCGAAGGCCGCCTGGTCGACATTCTACCGCTCCGTCGCGGCATGGCTTCGCTTCGTCGTCAACTTCAAGCTGGGCTCGGTGCTCGCCGCGACCTTCTTCGCACTGGCCGCGGCCGCCATCCTGCTGATCGGCGGGCGGCGCCTGCTCGGTCACCTTTTCGACCCCGATCCGGAGATGGTCGAGCCGAGCTATCTCAGCCGGCTGTCGATCGCCTTCTGGTCGACGCTGCTGCCCACCGCGGCCTTCGCCGTCTTCCTCGGTGCGACCTTTTTCCTGTTCAACTACTTCCAGGTGCTGCGCGGCGACATCGGCGTGATGCTCGCGGCGCTGTTTTCGGTGCTCGGTCTGGTGTTCTTCGTCCATCGGCTCGGCGTGGCCATCCTTGCGCCGCGTTTGCCGGAATGGCGGCTCATTCCAGTGCGCTCGGAGGCGGCGTCCATGCTCCTGTGGATCATGTCGACCACGGCGGCGCTGAGCGGCCTCGACTTCCTGCTCACCCGGGTCAACGCCGCGATCAACGCGCCGGTCATTCTGACGGTGGCGGAAGCCCTGGCCGCGACGGTGCTCATCGGCCTGCTGGTGATCCTTGCCGGTCTGGTGAAGCCGTTCGTCGACGCCGAGGGAAGGCCGCGGCGATGGCGGCCGATCCTGCGCTATCTGGTCTACCTGATGGGCATCGCGACGATCGGCGCGGCACTGCTCGGCTATATCGGCCTGGCCCGCTTCTTCTCGCAGCAGATCGTCTGGACGGGCGCGGTGCTCGCGACGATGTATATCGGCTTCCTGTCGTCGCGCGCTGTTTCGGAGGAGGGCGCCTTCGCCAGCACCGCCATCGGCCGGCGCGCCCAGGCCGTGCTGCACCTCGACGATGCGACGCTCGACCAACTGGCGCTGGTCGCGAGCATCTTCATAAACCTCCTCGTGGTGATCATCGGCCTGCCGATGATCCTGTTCCAGTGGGGCTTCCAGCCGGGCGACATCTACGCCTGGGTCTATCGGGTCGCCACGGGCATCCAGATCGGCTCGTTCACGCTGTCGCTGACCGGCATCTTCTGGGGCGTGCTGGTCTTCGTCGTCGGCTATGTGGTGACCCGATGGTTCCAGGGCTGGCTGGACGATTCGGTCATGGCGCGCGGCCGCGTCGACACCGGCGTGCGCAACTCGATCCGAACGGTCGTCGGCTATGCCGGCCTGGCGCTCGCCGGCCTGGTCGGCCTCTCGGCGGCGGGTATCGATTTCTCCAATCTCGCACTGATCGCCGGCGGCCTGTCGCTCGGCATCGGCTTCGGCCTCCAGAACGTGGTATCGAATTTCGTTTCGGGACTGATCCTGCTTGCCGAGCGGCCGTTCAAGTCGGGCGACTGGATCGTTGCCGGCGCCGTCACCGGCACGGTGAAGAAGATCAGCGTGCGCGCCACGGAGATCGAGACCTTCCAGCGGCAGACCGTGATCCTGCCGAATTCGGAACTCATCAACGGCGCGGTCGGCAACTGGACCCACCGCAACAAGCTCGGCCGGGTGGAGATCCAGGTCGCGGTGCCCTACGAGGCCGACGCCCAGAAGATCCATGGGCTGCTGAGGGAGTTGGCGCGCAGCCATCCGCTGGTCCTGATGAACCCGGAGCCGGCGGTCGCCTTCACCGCCTTCGGCGAATATGCGCTCAACTTCGAAATTCGGGTGTTTCTGGCCGACATCAACAATGGCGGCCTGGTGCAGACCGAATTGCGCTTCGCCATCCTGGAGCTGTTCAAGCGGGAAGGGATCGAGATCCCGCACAAGCGCGACTACGGGCCGAAGCCTCGGCCGACGACCGACGAGCCGGCGGCGCTGCCGAGCTGGCCCGCCGACGACGACAAGGCCGAGGCCGAGCTGGTGGAAGCGGTTCACATGGAAAACCAGAAGAAGCCGCGGCGGCGGGCAGCGCGCAGCTCGCGGCCGCCCCGCAGGCGGCGGCCCGATCCGGTATGAAGGGCCGAAAACCTCGTCTGAACGCGACATTCAGATCGCGTTCAGCTTCGATGCCCTATAGGCTGCGGGGAAGGAACGGATGGCTCGTTCCCAAGGCAACAGGGGCGGTGCGCAGGCGCCGGAAACTGATGAACAAATATCTCGTGGCAGTTGCAACGGTGATCGCTCTCGGCGGCGCCGCGCACGCGGCGAGCGCGGTCAATCTGGACGCGGAACCGCGCGTCCTGATCGTGACCGAAGGCGGCGCCCGCAGCGAGCTTACGCTCGCCGCCGGCGAGACGGTGGATTTCTGCAGCGGCGGCTGCTTCGTGACGCTGCCGAACGGCGACCGCGAGGCGCTGACCGGCACGGAAACGCTGGAGATCCAGGGCGGGGCGGGCCGCATCAAGTAACATCCCGAGGTCTAACGACGAAGTTCTGCCGGAGGCCGGGCGAGATGCCCGGCCTTTTACATTTCGACTTATGCGTTCCTTAACGTTGATCGTCGAAGCACTGTCCCGCGCCGCCTTCAAGGCCTGCCGATTAACGCTCCATAACAGTCGCTGGCCTATACCCAGCAGCCGATACGCGCAGTCACGCGCATTCCATTTTCGCGGAACGGTTGCATGGACGCCCGCTCGGACAAGACCACAGTGCCGCTCGCCGTCGACCTGGACGGCACGCTGATCGCCACGGATCTGCTCTGGGAAGGGCTGTTCCTGCTGCTGCGCAAGAACCCGCTGCTGCTCTTCATGGTGCCGTTCTGGCTGCTCAAGGGCCCGGCGACGCTGAAGAACGAGATCGCCAGGCGTATCGACATCGATCCCGCATCGCTGCCCTATCGCCCCGAGGTCATGGAGAGGCTGCGGGCCGAGCGGGATGCCGGACGCCGCATCGTGCTGGCCACCGGCTCGCCGCGCAAGTTCGCCGAGGCGATCGCGGCGCATCTCGGCGTCTTCGACGCCGTGCTTGCCACCGACGGGCCGGAAAACCTCACCTCCCGGATGAAGCGCGCGGCGTTGGTGAAAGCCTATGGCGACGGCGGCTTCGACTATGCCGGCAACAGCCGGCATGACCTGCAAGTGTTCGACGCGGCCCGCGAAGCCATCGTCGTCGCGCCCGACAGGCAGGCGAAGCGCTGGCGCGATGCGCATGGCTGCGAGCAGATCGAGACGCCGAAGCCGACGCCGAAGACCGTACTGAAGATGCTGCGGGTGCATCAGTGGCTGAAGAACGGCCTGATCGGCATCCCGGTGCTGCTGTCGCACGAATATTTCAACGCCGGCATGCTCGCCGAATGCCTGATCGCCTTCGTCGCGTTCAGCGCCGCCGCATCGGCGATCTACATCCTCAACGACTTCTTCGATCTGGCGCTGGACCGGCGCCATCCGACCAAGCGCAACAGGCCGTTCGCCAGCGGCATCCTGTCGATGCGCTTCGGCATCGGATCGATGGTGGTGCTGCTGGCCGTCAGCGCCGCCGCCGCCTCCTTCCTGCCGCCGCTGTTCGGCGCCGTGCTCGGTGCCTATCTCGTGGCCACCACTGCCTATTCGCTCTCGGTCAAGCGCATGCTGCTGCTCGACGTGCTGATGCTGGCCGGCCTCTACACGATGCGCATCCTGGCCGGCGCGGCCGCCACCAGCATCGGCGTGTCGTTCTGGCTGCTTGCCTTCTCGATCTTCTTCTTCCTCTCTCTGGCGCTGGTGAAGCGCTTCGTCGAGCTGCGATCGTCCTCGCTGGTCGTCGGCGAACGGATCGCCGGGCGTGGCTATCGCGCCGAAGACCAGGAGATCGTCGCCCAGGCCGGCATGGCGTCCGCCTTTTCCTCGGTGCTGGTGCTGGCGCTCTACATCGACAGCGCCGCGGTGCGCGAACTCTACCCGCATCCGTGGATGGTTTGGCCGCTGGCGCCGATCGTCCTCTACCTGACCATACGCATCTGGATCCTGGCACGGCGCGACGAACTGCACGACGATCCGGTTGTCTTCATCATCCGCGACTGGCGCAGCCAGATCGTCATGCTGATCGGCGGTGCGATGCTCGTCGTGGCCGGGGTGATCCCATGAGTTCGGCCCATGGAAGCTTCGGCCGCACCAC
This sequence comes from Rhizobiaceae bacterium, assembly GCA_019635715.1. Lineage (GTDB taxonomy): Bacteria > Pseudomonadota > Alphaproteobacteria > Rhizobiales > Rhizobiaceae > Kumtagia. Next base: position 17,085 of record JAHBYY010000047.1, read on the forward strand.
GCCGCCGACGCAGCGGGTCCTGCAGGCCGGCGAGGCGATCGCCGCGCTGAAAGGCGGCGCCACCTATCCGGCGATGCTGCTGCCCTACGGCAACGGCCGCTCCTACGGCGATTCCTGCCAGAACCAGGACGGCCTCGTCGTCGACATGCGCAGCCTCGACCGGATCGAGAGCTTCGACCCGCGGACGGGCCTGCTCGTCGCACAGGCCGGTGTCCAACTCGCGCAGATCATCGATCATGCGGCTCCCTACGGATTCTTTCCCGCAGTGGTGCCCGGAACGAAGTTCGTGACGCTCGGCGGCGCCATCGCCAACGACGTGCACGGCAAGAACCATCATCGCCGCGGAACGTTCGGCTGCCATGTCGAGGCGATCGAACTGCTGCGCTCGGACGGCAAGACCTACACCTGCACGCGAAGCTCGAATGCGCGGCTGCTGACGGCGACCATCGGCGGCATGGGGCTGACGGGCCTGATCCTGTCGGCGACCATCCGGCTGATGCCGGTGGGCTCGATCGACGTGGTCGAGACGGTGACGCCGTTCGGCAGCCTCGACGCCTATTTCGACCGGGCCGAGGAGGCCGATCGCGACAATGAATACGCCGTCGCCTGGATCGACCAGCTTGCCGGCGGACGGGCCGCGGGCCGCGGCCTGCTGCTGACGGGCAATCATGCGCAGCGCGGCCAAAGCGTGGCTCCGGCCAGGGCCGGCGGACGCTCGGTGCCGTTCCAGCCGCCGATCAACGTGCTCAACCGGCCGTTCCTCAAGGCGTTCAACGCCGCCTATCGCTGGAGCCGCAGCCGCAATCCTGCGCCACAACCGGCGAGCTGCGAGAAATTCTTCTTCCCGCTGGACGGAGTGCGCAACTGGAACCGGCTCTACGGACCGAGGGGCCTGTTCCAGCATCAGAGCGTCATTCCGCTCGATGCGGCGCGCCACACGGTGCCGGTGCTGCTGCACGCGGCGCGCGAGGCCGGGCAGGGGTCGTTCCTCACCGTGCTGAAGCGGTTCGGCGACCTCCGCTCGCCGGGCATGATCTCGTTCCCGCGCCCCGGCTACACGTTGACGCTCGACTTTCCGAATGGCGGCGCTGCGACGCTGGCGCTGCTGTCCGAGCTCGACGCCATCACCGTCGCCGCCGGCGGCGGCGTCAACCCCTACAAGGACGCGCGCATGTCGGCCGCGACGTTCGCGGCGACGTTCCCGGACTGGCAGCGGCTCGAGAACATGCGCGACCCCGCCTTCATGTCGAGCTTCTGGTCGCGCACGGCGATGCGGCTCAAGCTCCGCGACCACGCGGCGCTGAAGGCCGCGGAGTAGCAATGGAGCGACGATCCGCGGGAAGCAGACAAGTTTAATCGAATGCCGCGCCAGACTTCACCGGAATTTTCCAAGTCGCTGCTAGGACTGGAAACAACAGAGCGAGAGCCATGAAGTTCCTGCCATTCATCCTTTTCACGGTGCTGACCAACGCCGCGGCGCAGCTCATGCTCAAGCAGGGCATGATGTCGCTCGGCGGCATATCCTTCGCGGCCAATCCGATCCTCAAGCTGCTGCAGATCGTCTTCAGCCCCTGGGTGTTCCTCGGCCTGTGCACCTTCGTCATCTCGATGGCCTCGCATCTCTACGTGCTGTCGAAGGTGGAGCTGTCCTTCGCCTATCCGTTCCTCAGCCTCGCCTATGTGGCGGTCGCGATCTTCGCCTATTTCATCTTCCGCGAGGACCTGAACGCCTGGCGCATCGCCGGGATCGGCTTCATCTGCGTCGGCACCGTGCTGATCGCGCAAAGCGGCCGCGAAAGCCATGACGATGGCACGAAGCTTGCGGCTGCCCCCATGCAAACCAGCGAGATCTCAAAATGAGACACATCATCTTCGGCGGCGACGGCTTCGTCGGTCGCCATCTTGCCCCCAAGCTGGTCGCCGACGGCCACGAAGTGATCGTCGCCGACATCGCGCGTACCGCGACCCAGAACTATCGCAGTGCAGCCTTCGTGCATTGCGACGTGACCGACACGGCCTCGGTGCAGGCGGTCGGCATCCAGGCCGACGACATGGTCTACAATCTGTCGGCCAAGATGCTGTCGCCGATCCAGGTGCGGGCCAAGCGGCACGACTTCTTCTATCCCGTCAACTATTTCGGGACGAAGAACATCATCCATGCCATGGCCGACGCCGGCGCGCCGAACCTGGTGCATTTCACCACCGACATGATCTACGGCCACACGAAAGTGACGCCGATGACCGAGGACCACCCGGTCGCGCCGCTCGGCGAATACGGCATGTCGAAATGGGAGACCGAGAAGCTGGCGGCCGACTGGCGGCAGCGCGGCATGCGGATCTCGCTGTTCCGTCCGCGCCTGATCATCGGACCCGGCCGTCTCGGCATCCTCGAGAAGCTGTTCAAGCTGATCGACATGAACCTGCCCGTGCCGATGATCGGATCGGGCCGCAATCCGTACCAGTTCATCTCGGTGTTCGACTGCGCCGAGGCGGCGAGGCTCGCCTTCAAGGCCGGCGTACCCAACGAAGCCTACAATCTCGGCTCGCTCAATCCGCCGCCGGTGAAGAAGCTCCTCGGCGACCTGATCCGCCACGCCGGGTCGAAGTCGTTGCTGATACCGACCCCCGGCTGGGCCGTGAAGCGCACGCTCGACCTGCTCGACCTGATGAACATGCCGATCATGGATCCCGAGCAGTACCTCATCGCCGACGAGGAGTGCGTGCTCGACGTGTCCAAGGGCAGGCGCGATCTCGGCTGGGTTCCCCAGTACCGCGACGAGGACATGCTGATCGCCGCCTACAGCGAGTACCGCGCCAAGAAGGCCGGGCGCGCGCCGTCCGCCGCCCACGTCCCCGCAGAGTGAAGGACCAGACGATGACCATCATGACCAAGCCCGAGACTCTTGCGGCACGCGCCCGGATCGACGCACCGGCGATCAACGCGCCGCTGACGCCCAAGCCGGCCCTGATCACCGTCGAGCAGGCCAAGGCGATGGACGTCGCCCGCCTGACCGACCTGTTCAAGACGCATGTGAATCCCGGCCAGCTTCACTTCATGAAGCTGCTCGGCTTCCACAAGATCAAGATCGAGCGCGCCGAGGGCATGCACTACGTCGATCAGAACGGCCGCAAGATCCTCGACTTCTTCGGCGGATTCGGCTCGCTGGCCTTCGGCCACAACCATCCGAAGGTGCTGGCGGCCCGCCAGAAGTTCCAGGAGGAGAAGCGCCAGGAGATCGCCATCGCCTTCATGTCGCAATATGCGACGGCGCTCGCCCACAATCTGGCGCAGTGCTCGCCCGGCGATCTCGACATGGTGTTCCTCGGCTCGTCGGGCTCCGAGGCGATGGAGGCCGCCGTCAAGGTCGCCGAGCGCGCCGCCGGCCCGAAGCGGCCGAAAATCGTCTATGCGGAGAATTCCTTCCACGGCAAGACGAAGGGCGTGCTGGCGATCACCGACGGGCAGCTCTACCGCGCCGACTTCAAGGTGGCCGACAACACGGTGCGCGTGCCGTTCGGCGACATCAACGCGATCGAGCGGGCGTTCCGCAGCGATCCGGAGATCGGCGTCATCGTGCTGGAGACCATCCAGGGCGGCGGCGGCATCATCCAGGCGCCGGCCGAATTCTGGCAGAAGCTGCGGGCGCTGTGCGACCAGTACGGCGTGCTGTGGGTCGCCGACGAGGTGCAGTGCGGATATGGCCGCTCCGGCCGCTTCTACGCCTTCGAGCATTACGGCGTCGTGCCGGACGTGACGGCACTGGCCAAGTCGCTCGGCGCCGGCAAGGCGGCGGTCGGCGCGATGATCGCCCGGCGCGAGGTCTACATGAAGGCCTACGGCACGCCGAAGACGGCGATGATCCACGCCATGGCCACGTTCGGCGGCATCGGCGAGGCCTGCGTCACGGCGATCGAAGGCCTGAACGTGCTCTACGACGAAGGCCTGATCGACAATTCGGCGGTCGTCGGCAGCTACCTGCTGGAGCGACTGGAAGCCGTGAAGGCCAAGTATCCGAAGATCGTCAAGGACGTTCGCGGCAAGGGCCTGATGATCGGCCTCGAATTCCACGACTTCTCGCAGACGCTGCCGCTGGTGCTGCGTCCTGTCGTCAGCGTGCTCGACGACAAGCTGAAGGGCTCGCTGTCGGGTTTCGTCGGATCGCTGCTGCTGCGCGACTACAACGTGCTCGTCGCCTTCACCGAATACAACCGCAACGTCATCCGGCTGGAGCCGCCGCTGATCTGCGGCAGGGAGCATGTCGACCAGTTCGTCGATGCGCTGGACGATCTGCTGTCGCGCGGCATCGTCTCGATCGTCAAGGACTTCGTGAAGAGCCAGATGAACTGACGCAGCCTTCGCCGCGCGAGAGGCCGGCGTCGACATGCTCAAACGAAATTCAGGGGATTGGGAATGATCGATACCGGGCAGACCGCGATAGGCTGGGCGCTTTCCACCGACGCCGCCGAAGGCGCGCGCAGGACGCTGACGCAGAGGATGTTCCTGGACCGCCTGTCCGGCATCCTGTTCGTCGGCATGTTCCTGCTGATCGCCGTCTACACGGTGGTTCGGCCGGACTACAACTGGGACATGGTGGCCTATGTCGCCGCCGCGCTGGAGGACGAGATCCAGGATCCGGTCGCCCTCCATGCGGAGACCTGGCGGGAGATCGAGAAGGGGGCCCAGCCGGCGCAGCTCTACGAAATCCAGCAGGGCAATCCCTACAATGTCCACCAATGGACCAACCCGGTCGATTTCGAATCGCAGCTCTCGATGTACCGTGTGAAGGTCGGCTACATCTGGATGCTGCAGGCGCTGGCGCCGCTCGCCGGCATGGTGGATGCGGCGATCATGCTCAGCATCATCCCGACGCTGGTCATCGGCGGGCTCTGCCTGCTGTGGCTGCGCGAGGCCGACGCCGTGCAGGGCATGCTGATCGTCGGGCCAGCCCTGATCGTCTCGGACCTGTTCCATATGGCGACGGCGATCACGCCGGACATGATGCTGGCGGCCGTCTCGCTGACCGCGATCTACATGCTGTGGAAAGGCAAGGACCTTGCCGCCTGCCTGCTGCTCTTCGCCTCCGTCTTCGTGCGGCCCGACAACATCGTCGTCGTCTTCGCGTTCCTCGTCACGGCGGTGCTGTTCGGCTGGCGGCTGCTCCCGTTCCTCGTCACATTCGTGGCGTCGCTCGGCGCCTGCGTGGTGATCTCCAAGCTTGGTGATCATCCCGGCTGGTGGGCACACTTCTACTTCTCCTGCGTGCAGATCCAGAACTCGATGGTCGACTTCCATCCGCCGTTCACCATCACCGCCTTCCTGCACGGCTACGTCCGCGGCACGCTGGTGGCGCTCGCCGACAATGACTGGCCGCCGATCCTGGTGATCTGCCTCGCCGCCTGGGCGCTGCTCGCCAAGGCGGGGCGCATCCCGGCCGCCGGCCGCGGTCATGCCCTGCTCTTCGCCATGGCGATCGGGACGCTCGGCAAGTTCGCCAGCTTCCCGCTGCCGGACGACCGCTTCTACTTCGTCACCATCGCCGGCATGGCGATCCTGCTGGTCGTCCTCTGGAAGCCGCGCTTCGATGTTGCGCCGGCAAGGAACTGAGCCATGAGCCTCACGTCGAACCTTTCGCATCTCGCCCGCAAATGGGTGTCGCTCGGCTTGCCGGTCGGCGTGCTCGACCGGGCCCCGGCACTGCGCGGCACGCGCTTCCTGGCGCAGGCGGCGCGGCGTGCCCGCCGGGGCGGCCGGCCGTTCCAGATGGTCAATGTCGGGGCCTGCGACGGCGCGCTGTTCGACGACGTGACGCCGTGGCTCAACCGCATTCCGGGGGCGCGGGCCGTGCTGGTCGAGCCGATCCCCTACAACCAGAAGCGGCTGCGCGCCAACTATCCGGACACGACACGCTTCGTCATCGAGCCCGTCGCGGTGACCAGGGCCAAGGGATCGATCCGCGTCAAGACCTTCGATGCCGCCGCGCTCGAAGCCGGGACGCTGCCGATCGAGTTCATCGGCTGCTCGTCGATCACCGACACCAACCTGATGTCGGGCAAGAACGCCTGGGGCGAGGCGGACGCCAACTTCAACAAGTTCGCGCCGTACCTCAAGGACATCGACGTTCCCAGCGATACGCTGCAGGACATCCTCGACCGCAACCGCGTCGAGCATATCGACGCCTTCCTGGTCGACTGCGAGGGCGCCGACTGGATCGTCTTCGAGCAGCTCGACATCGAGCGCTACCGCCCGGGCATGATCAAGGTCGAGATCGGCGCCTTGCCGGCCGACGAGATCGGCAAGGTGCTGGTGAAGCTCAAGACCGCCGGGTATTCGGTGGGGCTCTACGCGGAGGACGTCTGGGCGTTCGCATAAGGATGCGCAGGCGGGTTTCCTCCAGCCTGCCCCTAGCTGGCCTCCCCGTTCCTTGAATTTCCGCGTTGACCGAGGCTCGATCCTCCTCGGGTCGCCGGGCGTTTCGGCGATGTCGCAAACAGGCTGCAATCCGGCCGAAGCGCCTTATAGTGTGCGCCGCATCTCCAGTTCAGGGTCGCGGCAATGGCAGAATTTCCGACTAAGGCGAAGGTCGTCATCATCGGTCTCGGCGGTATCGTGGGCGCGTCGATCGCGCATCACCTGATCGAGCGCGGCTGGGACGACATCGTCGGCATCGACAAGTCGGGCATCCCGACCGACATCGGCTCGACCGCCCATGCCTCGGATTTCTGCTACACGACCAGCCACGACTATCTGTCGGTCTGGACCACCCAGTACTCGATCGATTTCTACGAGAAGATGGGCCACTACGCGCGCATCGGCGGCCTGGAAGTCGTGCGCACCGGCCATGACGTCTGGATGGAGGAAATCAAGCGCAAGCTGATGTCGGCCAAGGCGTTCGGCACGCGCGCCCGCTATGTCGATCCCGCCGAGATCAAGGCGATGTTCCCGCTGATCGAGCAAGACAAGGTGATGGGCGGCATGTTCGATCCCGACGCCGGCCTCGTCATCCCGCGCTCGCAGACCGTTGCCGGAAAGCTGGTCGACGCAGGTGAGAAGTGCGGAAAGCTGCGTGCCTTCTCCAACACGCCGGCGATCTCGCTTGTCGTCGAGAACGGACGCATCAAGGGCGTCGTGACTCACCGCGGTACCATCATGGCCGATCATGTCGTCGTCTGCGCCGGCATCTGGGGCCGGCTGATCGCCGGGATGGTCGGCGAGGACCTGCCGGTGATGCCTGTCGACCATCCGCTGACCTTCTTCGGGCCGTTCGACGAGTTCGCCGGCACGGGCAAGGAGATCGGCTATCCGCTGCTGCGCGACCAGGGCAACTCCGCCTATATGCGCGACACAGGCGATCCCAAGACCACCGAAGGCGGCCAGATCGAATGGGGCTATTACGAGCAGACCAATCCGCGCCTCTGCCATCCGCGCGACATCCTGGAGAAGAACCAGGCCCGCCTGTCGCCGTCGCAACGCGACCTCGAGATGGAGCAGATCCTCGAGCCGCTTGAGAAGGCGATCGAGCTGACGCCGATCCTCGGCGAGATAGGCTACAACGAGAGCCATTCCTTCAACGGACTTCTTCAAGTGTCCGCTGCAGGCGGCCCGTCCTGCGGCGAGAGCCAGAAGGTGAGGGGGCTTTGGTACTGCGTCGCCATCTGGGTCAAGGACGGCCCGGGCTACGGCAAGCTGATCGCCGACTGGATGACCGACGGGCGCACCGAGATCGACCACAATTCGATCGACTATGCCCGCTTCTATCCGCACCAGCTCACGGAAGAGTTCATCGAGGGCCGCTGCTTCGAGGCGGCGCAGAAGATCTACTATCCGGCGGTGCATCCGCGCGAACCCTATGCCAGCGGCCGCGGCGTCAAGCGCTCGCCGTTCCATGAGCGCGAGAAGGAACTCGGCGGCCACTTCATGGAGCTTGGCGGCTGGGAGCGTGCGCATGGCTACAAGGCCAACGAGCACCTGCTGGAGAAATACGGCGACCGCGTGCCGGTTCGCGAGAACGAATGGGACAGCCGCCATTTCTGGCGCGTCTCAAACGCCGAGCACCTGGCGATGAGCGAGGATTGCGGCATCGTCAATTTGAGCCACTTCCACATGGTCGACATCGAAGGTCCCGACCATGTCGAGCTGCTGGAATGGCTGTGTGCGGCCAGGATCGGCGGCGACGCGAACATCGGCAAGGGCGTCTACACCCACTTCCTCGACGACGAGGGCATGGTGCGCGCCGACTTCACGGTGTTCCGCATGGCCGACCGCTGCCGGCTGGTCAACGGCGCCGACGCCGGCCCGCGCGACCTGCACTACATGCGCCGTGTGGCGCAGGACCGCGGCCTCGATGTCACCATCACCGACACGTCGGAGAAATACATCACCATCGGCATCTGGGGGCCGAACGCCCGTGAGACGCTGAGACAAGTCGTCGCCGATCCGGCCGGGCTCGATCCGGCGAATTTTCCGTTCGCGGCGATCAAGCAGATCGAGATCGGCGGCCGCCCGGTCACCGCCTTCCGTATCTCCTATGTCGGCGAGCAGGGCTGGGAGCTGCACATGAAATACGAGGACGGGCTGGCCGTCTGGGATGCGCTGCGCTCCACCGGCGTCATGGCCTTCGGCGTCGAGACCTATGCCAATTCGCGCCGCATGGAGAAGAGCCTGCGCCTGCAGAACGCCGACCTGCTGACGCAGTACAATCTCATCGAAAGCGACCTCGCCCGCCCGAAGGTCAAGGAAGCCGACTTCCGCGGCAAGGCCAGGCATCTCGAATACAAGGCGCGCGCCAACCAGCCGGCGATGCTGTGCACGCTGGTGATGACCAGCAATGTCGACAGCAAGGGGGTCGCGCGCTATCCGGTCGGCACCATGCCCGTCGTGGACCCGGAGACCGGCGAGGTGCTGATCGACGAGCTCGGACGCCGCTCCTACACGACCTCCGTCGCCTACGGGCCGACGATCGGCAGGAACATCGCGCTCGCCTATCTGCCGCGGGCCTATTGCCAGGAGGGCCGCAAGCTGAACGTCGAGTATTTCGGCGAAACCTATCCCGTCGAAGTCGCCGGCGTGGGGTACAAGCCGCTCTACGACCCGGAGAACGCCAAGCCGCGGAGTTGAGCGCCGTGCCAGACGACGCTCAACTATTTTAGTTGTACCACGCCTATTCGAGAAACCGAAAACCTTCCGCATGAGGTCGAGGGCCGAACGGGAAACGCAGGGGACAGTTTACTTTCTTTCGGCAGAAAAGCCGCAACACTCGGAACTTACGCGGGCCGAAAAAGTAATACTCCGTCCACCGGACAACCCGAAGCCGGCTCATGAAGTTCGCGGCCGAGACGACGCAGGTGCCGGGGACCGTTTACCTTCTGCGGCCCGCATGACTTCCGGGCGCTGTGGCCTGTCTGCCGAAAGAAGGTAATACCAACGGCCTGAATGATTGACCGTTGTTGGCGCGGGGAGGGTCCGGCATGGATCCTCGGGTCGCGCAGCCGCTTCGCGCCTGCTTGCCCGTGGATGACGAATTGAGATGGGCTGCTGCAAGCCGCAAACGTCCGGGAGTTGCGGCCAAGCCCTGTTGCATTCGTCATTCTCGGGCAAGCCCGAGCGGAGCGAAGGGCGCGACCCGGGAATCCATGCCGGAACCTCCCCGCGCCACCGACGGTCAAAGCTCAGGGCCTCTGGTATAAAACTCTCCCCTGCGCTTCCCGTTCGGCCCTCGACCTCATGCAGACGGTTTTCGGGTTGTCCGGTAGGCGGGGTAAAACTGTCCCCGGCACCCCGGCACCTAACGGCCGCGAACTTCATGAGCCGATTTCGGGTTGTCCAGCAGTTGGGGTGTACCAGCGGTGGGCGACTAATTTGGCCGCGCAGGAATTAGGTTCGAAACTTGTTGACCGATCTGTTTGACACTCCTCACCCGGTCAAGTTGATCGTGCCAGAACGAACTGCCGCCTGCAGCAGCCAACCCCGCCAGTAAGTATCCCAGGATTGGGTTGTTTGCGAAGGACGTACCGGCAAATTCGATTACGTTCAGTCCTGCAAGCCAGGAAATAGCGATTCCGATCGCCGCCGAAAGTATCCTCAGCACAAATACACGCTTCTCTTCACTCCGTTCCAGAGATGCGCGGATCGGTCCACATGCGGCCGCCAACCATTCGTTGTGATTACTTATCAGATCGTTTTTCTGCTTGGGATCCGCAGCGGCTGCAAAGGATTTTCGTATCTTCTGGGTTTCAGTCAACACATCCGCGATGTTTGCCGATCCATCTTCGACGAACTTCACGAATGCGGCGAATTTGGCATACTCTTTCTGATCTTGTGGAACGAATTCCGCAGCTTCGCTGAGCGCTGATTCGAGTGTCTTTTGAGATTTAAGGACATTTATTCCAAATAATGATAGAATACCTCGAAAATTCTCCAATATGGTTTCAACTGCCAGTGAAAGTATGAAAAAGGAAGCGACGATAGTCCCCAAGAAGGTTACGAGCTGTTCCATTTCCATATCTCCAAATCATTAGAAACAGTCGCGACGACGACCGCACGCAAAACCTGGATAAATGAATGGGATTGCCCGCCACGCCTGTTGAGTAACGAGAATTTGCGTGTCTGGCCGCGCAAACGCGGCAAGATATCGATTGCGGCGGTGCTTGCCTTGCGCGACACATTCTCATGGGCTTGATGCGATTTGATCGACGCAGCGTAATCGTATCCCTCCTCGCGCTAAGTGTGACAACTGGCGCGTTCGCGCAGGAACTGGTCGACGTCGAGCTGGTGCTGGCGGTCGACGTGTCGCTTTCCATGTCGCCGACCGAACTCGAAATCCAGCGGCGGGGCTATGCCGCGGCACTGACCGATCCCCAGGTCGTGCGGGCGATCACCGACGGCGCCTATGGCAAGATCGCCGTCACCTATTTCGAGTGGGCCGGTGCGACCATGCAGCAGCAGATCGTGCCGTGGACGGCGATCGCCTCGGCCGCCGATGCCGCGGCCTTCGTCGACAGGCTGACCGCGAGCCCATCCAACTCGGCGCGGCGCACCTCGATCTCCGGCGCGCTGAGCTTCGGCGCCGACCTGTTCGCCGAGAGCGGTTTTCGCGGCATGAAGCGGGTGATCGACATTTCCGGCGACGGGCCCAACAACCAGGGCGCGCCGGTCGACATGACGCGCGACGCGGTGGTCGCGGAGGGCATCGTCATCAACGGGCTGCCGCTGATGACGCGCGGCGGCTATTCGAGCGTCTACGACGTGACGGAACTCGACCGCTACTATTCGGATTGCGTGATCGGCGGGCCCGGCGCCTTCATGATTCCGGTCAACGACTGGTCGCAGTTTCCCGAAGCCATCCGGCGCAAGCTGGTCATGGAACTGGCCGGCGCGCCGCCCTCCTACATGCCGGTCGCCTATGGCGGTGCGACGCCGGCGCAGGCCACACCCGGCTACGACTGTCTGATCGGCGAGAAGATGTGGCGCGACCGCTCGCTGATGTGGCAGGACCGGTAACGGCCGCCGACTACGCGGCGAGCAGTTGCTTGCGGTCGACGCGCTCCTGCTGCGGCGAGCGGGCATAGAGCTCGCGATAGCATTTCGAGAAATGCGAGGCGGAGACGAAGCCGCAGGCCACCGCCACCTCGACCACCGGCATCGACGACTGCAAGAGCAGGTGGCGGGCGCGGTCGAGCCTGATCTCAAGATAGTAGCGGGCCGGAGAGCGTCCCATCTCGGTGCGGAACAGCCGCTCGATCTGGCGGCGCGACAGGTCGACCTGGTCGGCGATCTCGATCAGCGACAGCGGTTCGGCGAGGTTGGCCTCCATCAGCTCGATGATCGACAGTACCTTCGAGTTCTGCACACCGAGGCGGGCGCGCAACGGCAGGCGCTGTCGGTCGGTCGGGCTGCGCACGCGGTCGGTGAGTACCTGCTCGCAGACGCGGTTGACGAGGTTCTCGTCGAAATCGTCGCCGATCAGCTTCAGCATCATGTCGAGTGCGGCGGTGCCGCCGGCGCAGGTGTAGATGTTCTGGTCGACCTCGTAGAGGTCGGCGAACACATTGGCCTTGGGGAACGCCTCGGAGAAGCCGGGAAGGTTCTCCCAGTGGATGGCGCAGCGCTTGCCCGAAAGCAGCCCGGCGGCGGCGAGAACATGCGCCCCGGTGCACAGGCCGCCGATGGCGACACCGCGATTGTACTCCTCGCGCAGCCAGGCGAAGACCGACTTGTTCTGGTAGGTTTCGACGTTGATGCCGGTGCAGACCACCACCATCGAGGGGCGGTCCGGCCCGGCCATCTTGCGGCGCTCGTCCTCCAGCGAGGTATCGACTGCGCACTCGACATTGTTCGAAGCCTTCACCGGCCTGCCATCGGCACTGGCGAGGCGCCAGCTATAGGCCTGATAGCCCAGCATGCGGTTGGCGAGCCGCAACGGGTCAAGTGCCGTCGCGAAAGCGACCATCGTGAAATCGGGGACGAGGAAGAAGACCAGCGATCGCTTGATCGGATGCTTCACGGCGCTCAATGAACCCTCGCACAGGCTGCCATATGCGACATCTATGTCGCTATCAGCACAGGGTCATCAAAAAAGCCGTTGTCTGTCAATGGAGCAAGGTCACTCCACAACGATCTCGACAACAAAAAGCCGTGCACGTTGCGCGCACGGCCCGTATTCGGCGTCGGCCCGCTGTGCGAGCCGGATCGGCTCAGCGAACCAGGAAGCCGAGACGCGCACCGGCGAGGGCGCCGGCCTGGCCAGGCATGGAACGGATGAGGCGCTGACGCTCCAGGGCGGTGGTCAGGTTGCCTTCGTTGCGGGTCGAGAAGAGGCGGGAAAAGATCGACATGGTCAGCTCCTTGCTGTCGGAAAACACCGGGTGCCTTCGCTATTTGCTAGGAGTGGGGCGCTCGTTGTTGAATGCCCGTGATATAGGCAGACACTGCACGAAACGAAGCAGGAAAAGCGAAGTGCTCAGCGCCAAATACGACATGGGCGAAATGCGCATTTGCGGCACCGTTCCGATAACTAAATGATTCTAATCGATAAAAGTCGAAATTAACCGGCCATGCGCCGGTCGCATATTGGCCATGCGGGCGACGCATGGGTAGTGCCGACCGTCTTGCCGGCCCGCCGGGCCATATCCGGCGGGCCGTGCCGGCGGCGCGTCCCATGCTCAACGCTCGCCCGCCCAGGCGCCCAGGCTGATGCGCCTCATGTCGTTGCGCTCGTAGACATCCGGCCAGCCGATGTCCTTCTGGATCTCGCGGGGCAGGGCGCGGACCTGGCGCTCCGTCAGGTAACGGTTGCGGGCGTTCGCATATTCGGCGGCGAGGCGACCGAAGACTGTGGTGATGGACATCTCTCTCTCCATTCTGCGGGACAAGCCGTCCCTGTCGTGCGCCGGCATGGCACACGAGCGTTGCGGTCTTTACGTGAGGCTTCACTTCCGTCGGTTCGGCGGTCTGGATCGCCGCTCCGTCTTCCACGATGTTGACTATCGCGCCGATCTCATATTCAATCAAACGAAATTGAATGATGCTTTCGATCAGTTTTCTTGAATGAGAAATCGGCATGAACGCTCCGCTCAATCATCCCCTGCCGCTGCTGGATCTCGACGTGCTGCGGACCTTCGTGGCGATCGCCGAGACGGGCAGCTTTACCACCGCGGCGACCGCCGTATTCCGCACGCCCTCGGCCGTCTCGATGCAGATCAAGAAGCTGGAGGATATCCTCGGCCGCGCCGTGTTCATGCGCGACGCACGCTCCGTGACGTTGACCACCGACGGGGAGATGCTGCTCGGCTATGCGCGGCGCCTGCTGGCGATCAACCGCGAGGCGGTCTCAAAGTTCATCATCCCGGACATCGTCGGGGTGGTCCGGCTCGGCTCGCCGGACGACTATGGCGAGCGCATCCTGCCGCATGTGCTGAAGCGCTTCGCCCAGACGCATCCGTCGATCGCGGTCGACGTCACCATCGACCAGAGTGGCAATCTGCGTCGCCGCATGGACGACCGCTCGCTCGACATCACGCTGGTCACCAATTCCTACCGCAACATCACCGGCGCGGAAGTGCTTCTGACCGAGCCGATCGTCTGGGCCGGCGCGAAGGGCGGTTGCGCCCATCTGCGCGAGCCGCTGCCGGTGTCTCTGTGGGAGGAGGGGTGCGCCTGGAGGGCCGGCGCGCTGGAGGCTCTGGGCCGCGAAGGGCGCAACTATCGCGTCGCCTATATGAGCGCCCACACGGCCGGCCAGCGCGCCGCGATCATGGCGGATCTGGCGGTGGCGCCGCTGCCGAAATCCTTCCTCGGCCAGGACATGATCGAACTCACCGTCAAGCACGGCATGCCGGAGATCGGCAGCTACAAGCTGGCGATGATCGTCGCGCCGGACGCCAGCGCGCCCGTGAAGGCAGTGGCCGACCACATCCGCGCGACGTTCGAGGCGTTTCGCGAGACCGGGAAATTCATCTGACCCGGACCAGATCAGCCCCGGCCGCGCCGCGCCGCGTGGCCTTCGCGTGATCGCCGCCGCGGCGCGCCGTCGCTGGAGCCGCCTTCCTCCGACACGACCTTGCGCGGCGGCAGCGTCACCTGCTCGGCGAGCTTCGGGAACGGATCGACCTTGTTCGGCAGCGCCATGGCGTCGATGAACAACTGCTGGAAATTGGGTTCCAGCGCCGTCTCGATCTTCTCGATGCGGCTCACCTGCCGCTCGATCTCGCGGCGGTGGTCGCGGTTGAGCAGCGCCATCAGCGCGCCGGTGCCTGCCGCGTTGCCGACCGCCTTGACTTCCGACAGGTCGCAGTCGGGGATGAGGCCGAGCACCATCGCGTATTTCGGATCGATGAAGGAGCCGAAGGCGCCGGCGAAGCGGATCGTGTCGACCGTCGTGACGCCCTGCTTTTCCATCAGCAGTTTTACGCCCGCATAGAGGGCGGCCTTGGCGAGCTGGATGGCGCGGATGTCGTTCTGTGTCACCGTGATGCGCGGTTCTCCCTGGCGGCCTTCGCGCAGCAGGTACGACCAGGTCCGGCCGTTCTGGATGATGCGCGGGCTGCGCGCCGACAGCGCGCCGTCGACGACGCCGTCCTCCGAGATGATCCCGGACAGATACATCTCGGCCACCACCTCGATGATCGCCGAGCCGCAGATGCCGGTGACGCCGGTCGCCCATGAGGCGTCCTCGAAACCTTCCTCGTCGGACCATCTGTCGACGCCGATGACGCGGTATTTCGGCTCCAGCGTCTCCGGGTCGATGCGCACGCGCTCGATGGCGCCGGGTGCTGCGCGCTGACCCGAGGAGATTTCGGCGCCTTCGAAGGCGGGGCCGGTCGGAGAAGACGCGGCCACCACCCGCGCACGGTTGCCGAGCACGATCTCGGCATTGGTGCCGACATCGACCAGCAGCATCATGCCGTCCTGGCGATAGGGGCCTTCCGAGAGGGTCGCGCCCGCCGCGTCGGCGCCGACATGGCCGGCGATGCAGGGCAGCATGTAGAGCCGCGCGCCGCGCGACACGTCGATGTCGATCTCATGCGCCCAGACCTGCAGCGCCCCGGAAACGGCCAGCGCGAACGGCGCCTGTCCGAGTTCGGTCGGGTCGATGCCGAGGAACAGATGGTGCATGATCGGGTTGCCGACGAAGACGCAGTCGAAGATGTCATTCCGGTCCACGCCGCCTTCGGCGCAGACCTTGCCGATCAATTCGTTGACGGCCTGGCGCACCGCCTTCGTCATCGCTTCCCGTCCGTCCGGGTTCATCATGACGTAGGAGACGCGGCTCATCAGATCCTCGCCGAAGCGGATCTGCGGGTTCGACGTGCCGGAGGAGGCGACGACGCGGCCCGACAGCAGCGAGACCAGGTGCATGGCGATGGTCGTCGAGCCGATGTCGCAGGCGATCCCGTAGGCTTCGTTCTTCAGGCCCGGATAGAGCGCGACGATGAAGGGACGCGCCGATTCCATGTCGCGATGAACGACGGCGGTGACGCCCCATTTGCCTTCCGGCACTTCCGGCTGGTCGGGCAGGCTGGTGCGCAGGGTCTTCTGGATCCGCGGGATCAGGTATGGCGCGACGAGCAGGTCCTTCCAGCCCCATTCCTTCTCCAGCGCCGTCTTCAGGCGGTCGAGATCGCCGAGCGGCTTGTGCATGTCGGGCTGCTCGACCTCGACATAGCAGAGCTGAACGGCGGCGTTGCGCTCGATGACGCGGTCGGTCGCGGCCTTGCGCACCACCTGCGCATTGACCACCGTGTCCTGCGGCACGTCGATGACGAGATCGCCCTGGACCGTCGCCGAGCAGGAAAGCCGGCGGCCTTCGGGCAGACCGCGCACGCGGTCGTAGCGCTCCTCCTTCGGGCCGCGCGGCGAGATGTGGTCGTTCGACGAGGTGATGCCGTGCTTGGCGAAGTTGCCTTCCTGCACCTCGATCTGGCAGCGGCCGCAGGTGGCGCGCCCGCCGCAGACCGATTCCACGTAGACGCCCAGCGACCGCGCCGCGTCGAGCAGCGGTGTGCCGACGGCAAAGCGGCCGCGCTTGCCGGACGGCATGAACAGGACGAGGGGATCGGAGGTGGAGACGGGGGCGTTCAATGCGGTGCGTCCTTCGAGGCTCGCTTCGCTCGCACCTCAGGATGAGGGAGGGTACGAAGGCACTTGGCCCTTCTGCGATGTTGGCGATAGGCTTGCGGCGGGATCGTGTCGCCGGACGGTGCGAAATCATGCAGTTCGAAATGATCGTCTACATGCTTCGATGTGCCGACGGCAGTTACTACGTCGGTTCGACCAAGCAGGACATCGACGCCCGGGTCTGGGAACACAACAATCTGCCACTCGACAGCTACACCGCGCGCCGGCGTCCCGTCGAGCTGGTGTTCGCGGAAGTCTATGGGCGCATCACCGACGCGATCGCAAGGGAACGCCAGATCAAGGGATGGTCGCGCCGGAAGAAGGAGGCACTGATCGCCTTGCGCTACGAGTCGCTTCCCTCGCTCTCCCGCCGGGGACATCTCGTGGATGGGCACTAGGGAGTGCGTCCTTCGAGGCTCGCTTCGCTTGCGGGGCGAGCCGCTTGACTTGCCCGTCCTTCGGACCCTCAAGATCAGGGAGTTTTTTGCTTGCCCGCCATGATCGGAGGTGGCAGGCCATCGAGCTTGGCCTTGCCCGCGCCGCAGGACGACGGAGGTTTTTGTTCTGTCCCAGCGTCCAGCCAGCCGAGGCTCGTCTCGATTTCTCATCAAATAGGGGATGCGTGAGCACCCACCGTCCTCATCCTGAGGTGCGAGCGAAGCGAGCCTCGAAGGACGCATTGATCTTCTTACCCTCGAGAGCGTCTTCCCTCGCGGCTGCGGCCCCGCGGCGCCGCACCCGGCTCGCGATTGAAGGCGATCCAGGCTGCGCCGCCCGTATCCTGGTTCAGAAGGAAGTTGGCGGCGCGGATGGCTTCCATCTCCTTGCCGGGACGCGACCTGGTCGAGCCGAGGCCGAACAGCTTGCAGAAAGTCTCGTCGTCGAGGTCCGGCGGCAGCATGATGCCGGCCGCTTCGATCTCCGCCTTCTTTTCGGCGATCTTCTTCGGGCCGACGGGGATGGCCACCGGGTTCATGATCGCGCTGGTCATGCCGGCGGCATAGGCCATCGGCAGGAAGGCGTTGTTGATGCCGTGGCGGTTGGGCAGGCCGAAAGAGATGTTCGACGCGCCGCAGGTGGTGTTGACGCCGAGTTCCTCGCGCAGGCGACGCACCAGCGTGAACACCTGATGGCCGGCGGTCGCCATAGCTCCGATCGGCATCACCAGCGGGTCGACGACGATGTCGTGGGCGGGGATGCCGAAATCGGCGGCGCGCTCGACGATCTTCTTGGCGACGGCGAAGCGCACGTCCGGGTCTTCCGAGATGCCGGTGTCGTCGTTGGAAATGGCGACGACGGCGACGTTGTATTTCTTGATCAGCGGCAGGACGCGCTCCAGCCGTTCCTCCTCGCCGGTGACCGAATTCACCAGGGGCCGGCCCTTGGCGGCCTGCAGTCCGGCTTCCAGCGCGCCAGGCACCGAGGAATCGATGCACAGCGGCGTGTCGGTGACGGCCTGGACGCACTCGATCAGCTTCGGCATCAGCATCGGCTCGACGAAGTTGTTGTCGGCATAGCGCGGGTCGGCCGCCATCTTGTTGGAAAAGACCGCGCCGGAGTTGATGTCGAGCACCGTCGCGCCGGCTTCCGCCTGGGCGACCGCGTCGGCCTGCACGCGGGAAAAATCGTCCCGTTCCAGTTCCTCGTTGAGGATCTTGCGGCCGGTCGGGTTGATCCGCTCGCCGATGACGCAGAACGGCTGATCAAAGCCGATGACGATTTCGCGGGTCGCCGAGGCGACGATCGTGCGGGTCATTCCAGTCTCCTCAAGCGATATAAAGACTTGCTTATATGTCTATCCAAGCTACTTCAAGGCGATGCGTCGGCGCGCTTTTCCAGCATGGTCGCAGGCTGGTAGGGCGTTTCGCGCGTCTTCAGCTCGACAAGCCGCTCGGCAACCAGATGGTCGTCGCTGCGGGCCTCGCGGCTCCACGGCCGGCGGCCCTTCAGCACGCCGGATTCGTCGACGATCTCGGCGACATACTCCTCCTGGCGGTAGGCCATGACATGGATGCCGGAGACGCCCTGGATCTCCTTCACCTCGTTGATGATGTCGATGCAGAGCCGCTTGCCCTCCGCCTTCTGGTCCTTGGCACCCTCCAGCCGCGCGATGACGGAATCGGGGATGTGGATGCCCGGCACGTTGGAGCGGATCCACTTGGCGGTCTTGGCCGACGCAAGCGGCCCGACGCCGACCAGGACATAGACCTTCTCGGTGAAGCCGAGGTCGCGCACCTGCTGCATGAAGGTCCT
>JAHBYY010000048.1 GCA_019635715.1 Rhizobiaceae bacterium
CACCGTGGGTTCGAATCCCACTCCCTCCGCCACCTTGCTTCGAATAGTTCTTTTAGACCAATGAGATAATACCAATCGTCCCGGCCTCTGACTCTTTCGTGATTTTGCGACGATTGGGCTGCGTGATTCCGTTGCGCCGGAGGAGATTCGGCGATGGGATCAGCGGTGGGGGTGCGGACGGACTATTCGGCTGGCGAGCTTCGCCGGCTGGCGCGTGCGTCGAAGGATGTGCGCCAGAGCAGCCGGCTGCTGTCGATCGCGGCAGTTCTGGATGGAATGAAACGTGCAGAGGCGGCGAAGATCGGCGGCATGGATCGCCAGACGCTGCGTGACTGGGTGCATCGGTTCAATGAGAACGGTCCCGAAGGTCTTGTCGATCAATGGTCGTCTGGTCCGCCGTCGCGGCTGTCGCCGGAGCAGCAGGCCGAACTGGTCCGGATCGTGGAAACCGGACCTGATCTCGCCGTCGACGGCGTCGTGCGCTGGCGGCTCATCGACCTGCAGGGCGTCATCGAGGAGCGTTTCGGCGTGAACTACGACACGCGCTATGTCGGCAAACTGCTGGACAAGCTCGGCTTCAGCCACGTCAGCGCGCGCCCGCGCCATCCGGCGCAGGACGCCCATGTCGTCGAGGAGTTCAAAAAAACTGGTCACGCACGCTGAAGGCGCATCTTTGCGACTTGCCGCCGCGCGTGAAGGTGGAGTTGTGGTTCCAGGATGAAGCCCGCATCGGGCAGAAGAACGGAACGGTGCGGCAGTGGGCAAGGCGCGGCACGCGACCCCGCCAGCCCGCCGACCAGCGCTACAAGAGCGCCTACCTGTTCGGCGCCATCTGCCCGGCGCGCGGCATCGGCGCGGGTCTGGCACTGCCCTTCGCCGACACCGAGGCCATGCAACTCCATATCGACGAGATCAGCCTGCACGTCGAACGCGGCGCCCATGCCGTGCTCGTCATGGATCGGGCCGGTTGGCACACCACCGCCAACCTCAAAATCCCCAAGAACGTGACGCCGATCTTCCTGCCTTCGCGGGCGCCCGAGCTGAATCCGGTCGAGAACGTCTGGCAATATCTGCGCGCTAACTACCTCTCCAACCGCGTCTTCGACAGCTATGAGGCCATCATCGAGGCCGCCTGCGAAGCCTGGCAGAAACTGCTCGCCGCTCCCGAAACAATCACTTCAATCGGAATGCGAGAATGGGCCCACATCGGTCAAACCCAATGACGATTGGTATAAGATGGTTGCGCCGGCGGCCGGCGGCCTTCGAGGCGAAGGCTGCCGCGCATGACGATGCAAGGCGCGGGTTGCCGGGGCGGGAACTTCCGCCGTCTACTGCCGGAGCCCGTCGGTGTCCGCATAGTGGCAGGCGGCCAAATGGCCGTCCGCGACGACTTTCGCCGGGGGCGGCTCCTTGCGGCACAGATCGGTCGCGTGCGCGCAGCGCGGATGAAAGCGGCAGCCGGCCGGGATGTTGCGGGCACTCGGCAGATCGCCGAGGTCGGCGGTGCGCGGCTTGCGCCGGGCCGGATCCGGCAGCGCCTGCATCAGCGCCTGCGTGTAGGGATGCGAGGGATTGTCCCACACCGCGGCGCTCGGCCCGCTTTCGATGATCTCACCGAGATACATGACGAGAACCCGGTCGGCGATGTAGCGCACCACCGAAAGATCGTGGGAAATGAAGACGTAGGAGAGGCTGAGCTCGCGCTTCATCCTGGTCAGCAGGTTGAGGATCTGCGCCTGGATCGACAGGTCGAGCGCCGAAACCGGCTCGTCGCAGACGATCAACTGCGGCGACAGGATGATCGCCCGCGCGATGCCGATGCGCTGGCGTTGACCGCCCGAGAACTCATGCGGCCAGCGGTCGTAGGCGCCCTTCGGCAAGCCGACCGCATCCAGTACCTCTCGGGCGCGCCTGACGCGCTCGCCACGGTCGCCGAAGCCGTGCACCTTCAGCGGATCGGTGAGGATGCGTCCGATCGTATGGCGTGGATTGAGCGAGGCGAACGGATCCTGGAACACCATCTGCATCTTGCGGCGCACCGGCTTCATCTGCCGGTCGCCGAATTCCGAGATGTCGGCGCCGTCGAACCGGATGCGCCCGGCGGTATGCGGCGTCAGCCTGAGGACGCTGCGCCCGAGCGTCGACTTGCCGCAACCGGATTCGCCGACCAGGCCGACCGTCTCGCCGCTCTCGACGCTCAAGGAAACGCCGTCGACGGCGCGCAGAACGCCGCTCGGCGTGCGATAATGGGTCTTGAGATCGTTGACCTCCAGAAGTGCCATCTAGGCCCCCCTCCTCACGACAATCGGACAGGCGACCCGATGCCCGGCGGCGGGTTCGAGAAGATCGGGATCCGCGGCGAGGCAGGACGGCTCGGCCAGGTCGCAGCGCGGAGCGAAGCGGCATCCCGTCGCCATGGTGGCGGAGGCGATCGACCCGGGAATCTCGACCAACGCCTGGTCGCGGTAGGAAATGCCGGCGGCCATGCGCGGCGAGGCGCCGAGCAGGCCGCGCGTATAGGGATGCAGCGGCCGCGAGAACAGCGTTTCGGGATCAGCCTCCTCGACCTTGCGTCCGGCATACATGACGACGACCCGGTCGGCCCATTGCCCGACCACCCCGAGATCATGGGTGATGAGGATCACCGCCATCGACAGGTCGCGGCAAAGATTGTCGATGAGTTCGAGGACCTGCGCCTGAATGGTGACGTCCAGCGCCGTCGTCGGCTCGTCGGCGATCAGCAGCTTCGGCGAACAGGCGACCGCCATGGCGATCATCACGCGCTGGCGCATGCCGCCGGAGAGCTGGTGCGGATATTCGTGGACGCGGCGCTGCGGCTCGGGAATGCGGACGAGGTCGAGCAGCTCCACGGAACGCGCCATGGCCAAACGGCGGTCCAGCCCCTCGTGGATGCGCAGCACCTCGGAGATCTGCCGTCCGACCGTGAGGACGGGATTGAGCGACGTCATCGGCTCCTGGAAGATCATGCCGATATCGCTGCCGCGTACCTTGCGCATCTCCGCCTCCGACAGGCTGGCGAGATCGCGATCCATGAAGGTGGCGCTGCCGCCGGCGATCCTGGCGACTTCCGGCAGCAGGCGCATCAGGGCAAGGGCGGTCAGCGACTTTCCCGAACCGGACTCGCCGACCAGCGCCAACGTCTCGCCGCGACGCACGGAGAACGACAGGTTCTGCACGGGCCGGAACGATTTCAGCCCGATCGACAGGTCGCGGACGTCCAGAATCTTCTCCACGGCGGGCTTCACTCCGACCTCGGATTGAGCGCGTCGTTGAGCCCGTCGCCGATGAGGTTCAGCGACAGCACCGTCAGCACGATGGCAACGCCGGGAACGGCCGACAGGAACCAGGCGGTGAACAGATGCTCCCGTCCCGACCCGATCATGCTGCCCCAGGTGACGAGGTTGGGATCGCCGAGCGACATGAAGGACAGCGCCGACTCCATGAGAATGGACTGCGCGACCAGCAGCGAAGCGGTGACGATGATCGCCGGCAGCGCGTTCGGCAGGATCTCGCCGAAGATGATGCGCGCGTGTCCGAAGCCGAGCGAGCGCGCCGCCAGCACGAAATCCTTCTCGCGCAGCGAACGGAACTCGGCACGCACCAGCCGCGCCACGGTCGGCCACGTCACCAGCGCGATGGCCAGGATGATCGAGGACACCGACGGCTGGGCGATCGCCACGACGACCATCAGCAGCACGAAGCTGGGCGGCGTCTGGAAGAACTCGATCAACTTGGAGAGCATCATGTCGGCGCGCCCGCCGAAATAGCCGGCCACGGCTCCGATGATCACCCCCGCGGAAACGCCGAAGAAGGTGGCGGAGAGGCCGACCAGCATGGTGACGCGCGCGCCCCACGCCACGCCGGCGGCCACGTCGCGCCCCAGCGCATCGGTGCCGAGCGGATAGGCAAGGCCCTCGCCCGGCCAGATGAACGGCATCGCCCCCATGGCGAGCGGCCCCTCGGCGTAGACGTAGGGTGCCGCCAGCGCCAGTCCCGCCATGATCAGCAGGATCAGCAGGCCGGCGACGCCCGCCGGATTGCGCAGGAAGATGCGCCAGGCGCTCTGCCTGCCGGAACGCGGATCGGCCGCGGGATCGGCGGCCTGCGCTCCTGCCGGAGGGGTGGGCGCGATGGCTGGGCTGGCGTCGGGCCTGGCTTCGTCGATCATCGCTATTTCAACTCGATGCGTGGATCGATGAAGGCCTGAATCACGTCGACCAGAAGGTTGACGGCGATGACCACGATCGAGGACAGCAGCAGCACGCCGAGCAGCACGCTGAAGTCGCGCGCCATGACGGCTTCGTAGGCAAGGCGACCGAGGCCCGGCCAGGCATAGACAGTCTCGATGACCACGGCGCCGCCCAGCAGGCCGCCGAGGTGAATGCCGGCGAGCGTGGTGACCGGCAGCAGCGCGTTGCGCAGCACGTGGCCCGTCATGACCTTGAACTGGCTGAGCCCCTTGGCGCGCGCCGTGCGGACATAGTCCTGCGCCTTCGCCTCGATGACCGAGGCGCGCGTCAGCCGGGCGTAGACGGCGACATAGAACAGCGCCAGCGAGGTCGCCGGCAGGACCATGTACTTCAGCCGGATCAGCAGCCCCGACAGGCCGGAGAGCTCGACCCCGATCGGGCCGCTGCCGCCGGTCGGCAGCCACCTCAGCCGCACCGCGAAGAACACGATCAGCATCAGGCCGATCCAGAAACCCGGCAGCGAATAGAAGAGCTGGGTGACGACCGCGATGACGCGGTCCGGCCAGCGTCCGGCGAAGGTGGCCTGGAAAGTGCCGACCGCGATGCCGATCATCAGCGAGATCGCCATGGCGCTCAGCATCAGGATCAGCGTGCCCGGCACGCGCTGCAGGATCAGATCGATCACCGGCGTGTTGAACCGGGCCGAGTAGCCGAGGTCGAAGCGCAGGATGTGCCCGAGATAGTTCTGCAACTGCTCGAGGATCGGCAGGTCGAGCCCGAAGCGCGAGCGCAGCCCTTCCATCATCTCATCGGTCGCAAAACCCGACTCCGCGGCGATCACGTCCGCCGCGTCGCCCGGCGCGAGGCGCAGCAGAAAGAAATTGGCCACAAGGATGACGAGGATGGTGGGCACGGCATGGAAGGCCGAGCGCACGATCAGTCTCGCGATGTCGGGCAACCGTCCCTGCACCTGTCTTCCGCCTTCCCTCGATATCGACCGCCGACCGGGCCGGCGAACCGGCCCGGTCGGCCATATCCCGTCAGCCGACTATATGCGCATTCGCAAGCGTGCCGAACACGCCGTTCGAGGTGACGATCGCGTCCTGGACGCGCTTGTTGTAGACCGCGAACTTGACCGGTCCGACCAGCGGCAGCACCGGAAGCTCGTCCGCGATGATGTGCTGGAACTTGTAGTAGAGGTCGTAGCGCTTCTTCTCGTCGACCTCGATCGAGGCATCCTCGAGCAGCTTGTCCACCTCGGGATTGTTGTAGCCGAGCGGATTCACGAACGGGATGCCCTTGTTGTAGAGCGGCGAGTAGTAATAGCGCTGCACGCCGACGGCCGGATCGAACTGCGTGGAATAGCCGTCCGCCGTGAAGTCGAAATCATGATCGGTGAAGATGCGCTTGACGTAGGCCGATACGTCCTGCGAGCGGATGGTCACCTCGATTCCGACCTTGCCGAGCTGCTGTTTGACGTACTCGACCTCGGTGCGGTAGGCCGGCTCGTCCGGATAGAAGTCGAGCGTCACGCTGAAGCGCTTGCCGCTGCCGTCCTTCGGGAAACCGGCCTCATCGAGCAGCGCCTCGGCCTTGGCCTGGTCGTTCGGATAAGTCGGCAGGTCCGTCGCATACCACTGCTTGGAGAGCGGGCTGAACGGGCCGTAGTTGGGGATCGCCCGGCCATACCAGAGCGCCTTGGCCACGAATTCGCGGTCGATCATGTAGGCGACCGCCTGGCGGACGCGCTTGTCGGCGAACTCCTTGCGCATCAGGTTGAAGTGCAGGTTGGCGATCGTCGGGACGTAGGCGAAGCCGTTGTCGTTGACCGCCAGATGCTCCATCGCCGCCAGGCGGGCGAGATCGGCGATCGGCACGACTTCCGAGCTGGCCAGGTCGACCTCGCCGCTCTCCAGGCCGACGACACGCGAGCCGATGTCGGTGAAGGTGCGGAAGATCACCCGATCGACATAGGGCTTCGGCTTGTCCCAGTAGTCGGGATTCTTGTCGAGGATGATGTAGTTGCCGACTTCCCAGCTATTGAACTTGAACGGGCCGGTGCCGACCGGATTGTTGTTGTGCGGGTTCTCCTTGAGGTCCGTGCCTTCGTAGAGATGCTTCGGGATCATCGGCGTTTCGGAGCCCGCCAGAGCGGCGAGCAGGAACGGCTTCGGCGCCGACAGCTTGAAGATGGCCGTCGTCGCATCCGGCGTCTCGACGGCGGTCACGGTCGAGAAGGTGTTGCGGCCGCGCGGATGGACCTCCTTCAGCGTGGCGATCGAGAACGCCACGTCGGCCGAGGAGAAGTCCTGGCCGTCGTGCCACTTCACGCCGGAGCGAAGCTTGAAGGTGTAGGTCAGCCCGTCCGGGCTCATCTCCCAGGATTCGGCGAGCGCCGGCATCGGCTTGATGTCGAAGTCGTAGGCGATCAGCCCTTCGAAGATCTTCGGGCAGACCGTGTTCTGCGGCGTGCCGGTCGACAGGAAGCTGGCGAGGTTGGTCGGGAAGGAGGCGAGCGCATGGGTGATCGTGCCCCCCTGCGCCGGTGCGGCTGCGTCTTCCGCCAGGGCGACCGTGCCTCCCATGGCGCCAAGCACGGCCATAGCGCTGCCGGCCTTCAGCAGACTGCGCCGGTCGATCATGGTCGGCGTTCTGTCGTTCTTCATTGTTTCCTCCCTGTGCGAACCGGTACGATCCGATGGGCCACGATGGTCATTTCACGGCTCTGGCTCAATACGGCCTTTGTCCAGATTGGACACGGACCAACCCGCGATCGGCTATCGGCGTTGCGCCGCCGGGGCGTTTCCAGGCGGGCCTCGAAAAGCTCAGCCGTCCTTGAGGCCGCCGGCGGACAATCCCGCCACGATCTGCTTCTGGGCAAAGACGGTGAGCAGCAGCACCGGCAGGCTGACGAGCAGCGCCGCCGCCGCCAGCGGTCCCCAGGACACCTGCTCGAAGGACAGCACATTGTAGACGGCCGACGGCAGGGTGCGCGCCTGCTTTCCGCCGAGCACGACGGAGAAGATGAAATTGTTCCAGGAGAAGATGAAGGCGAGGATCGAGCTGATGACGATGCCCGGCCTGGCGAGCGGCACGGCGATGTGGCGGAAGGCCTGCCAGGTCGTGCAGCCGTCGACCATCGCGGCGTCTTCGAGTTCGGCCGGCAGGCTCTCGAAGTAGCCGATCATGATCCAGACGATGATCGGTATGGTGATGACGAGATGGGTGACGATCAGCGCGCCTATGGTGCCGACCATGCCCAGCAACTGGAAGACGATGAACAGCGGGATCAGATAGGACAGCGCCGGGGTCATGCGGGCGATGAGGATGACGATCGCGAAGCGGCTCGACTTCGACCGGGCGATGCCGTAGCCGGCCGGCACGCCGACCAGGAGCCCGATAAGCACGGCCCCTCCGGTGACCAGCACGGAGTTGATGAAATAGCCGAGGAAGTCGTTGCGCGAGAACACCGTCTCGTAATTGGCAAGCGTCGGCGGGCTCGGCACGAAGACCGGCGGGAAGGCCATGTTGTCGATCTCGCTCTTGAACGACAGGGAGATCGTCCAGAGGAAGAACAGGATCGCCGGCGACACCAGCACGAACACCGCGAAGGCGAACGCGGCCTTGCGCAAGACCTTGAGCACCAGGCTTTCACCCTCCATCAGGCGTTCCACTTCGTCTTCTGCCGCACGTGCAGCATGAGCAGCGAGATGGCGACGATGACGGCGAAGAACACCACGACGACCGCCGAGGCATAGCCGATGTTGTAGTAGGCGAAGGCCTGCAGATAGAGGAAGATGTTGATCGTTTCGGAGGCCGTGCCCGGCCCGCCGGAACTGATCACGAAGATGGTGTCGAAGACCTTGAGCGCGTCGATCACCCGGATGATCAGCGCCACGAGGATGAAGGGCCACAGCAGCGGAAAGGTGATGTGGACGAACATCTGAAAGGAGTTCGCCCCGTCGATCAGCGCGGACTCATAGGGCTCGCGCGGCAGACCGGCCAATCCGCCGAGCACGATCAGCATGACCAGCGGGGTCCATTGCCAGACCTCCACCAGCACCAGCGTCGGAATGACCGTCGACGGGCTGTAGACCCAGGCCTGCGGCGGTATGCCGACCTGTGACAGGAGGTAGTTCAGCACGCCGAGCTGCGGGTGGAACATCATCGTCCACACCAGGGCGATCGCCACCGGCGTCGCCATCATCGGCATGACGAAGATCGTCCGCAGGATGCCGCGTCCGCGAAACTCCCGGTGGAACACGAGCGCGGCGAGTGTTCCCAGCACGATGGGGATCAGCGTGGCGAGCAGCGTGAAGACCAAGGTGTGGACCAGCGCCTCGTGGAAGCGCTGGTCGGCGAACAACTGGCGATAGTTGTCCAGCCAAACGAATGTCGTCCCGCCGCCGATCTCCCAGATGTGGAACGACATATAGACCGTGAACAGCCACGGGAAGACGATGACGGCCAGGATCACCACCGTGGCCGGCACGGCGAAGACCCAGTAGTTGCGCTTGAAATCCGGGCTTTCCGCCTGCGGCTCGTCGGATTCGACGAGCCCGGCGGCCGGCGACACGGCCGTCACGACCGCCTCCCGATCAAGCCTTCTCGCTCTTCTCGAGGATCGGCCGGAACGCCTCCGTCGCGGCCTTGAGTTCAGGCGCGGCCTCGGCACCGCCGATCATGTTGGTGAGCGCCACGCCGAAGGTGTCGCGGAACTCGGTGACCGGGATGATGTCCGGCAGGCCCGGCCTGCCGATGTCGATCGACTTCACCAGCATGTCGAAATAGGCCCTGGGCAGCGGCGAATTCTCGATGACGGCCGGATCCTTGAACGGCGAGATCCGCGCCGAGGAGCCAGCGCCGGTCTGCACCAGCATCGACTGGTTCTTCTTGTTCAGGTACCACTGCAGATAGAGCCAGGCCGGTCCCTTCTTCTTCGACCCTCGGGCGATGCCGATGCCTTCCGCAAAGATCGCAGACGCCGATGCCTTGGGACCGGCGGGCATGACGCCGTAGCCGACCTTGCCGGCGATCCGCGATTTCGCGGGGTCTTCCATGGCACGGGCCCAGGCCGTCGAATCCAGCCACATCGCCGCGTAGCCCTGGGTGAAGGTCGTCTGGCACTCGCTCCAGTTGAAGCCGATCGTGCCGGGCGGCGCATAGTCCTTGTTGAGGGTCCGGTAGAGGTTGGCCGCCCAGATCGCCTCGTCCGTATCGGTCATCAGCTTGCCGCCGGCATCGAGGGCGTCGATGTCCTGGCCGAACAGCAGGTTCATCCACACCGGCACATTGGCGTTCTTCAACCCGCGCGACACGAAGCCGTAGACGTTGTTTTCGGGCTTGGTCAGCTTGGCCGCCACCTGGACGATGTCGTCCATCGAGGTCGGGAACTCGACGCCGGCCTGCTCGAACAGCTCCTTGTTGTAGTAGAGCAGGAAATAGTCGAGGCTGCAGGGCAGCGTGTCCATCCGGCCGTCGGCCTGCGTCGAGAAGGCGACGCCGCCACGGCTGATATCGGCGAAATCGAAGTCGGGCGCCGTCTGTTCGGGATCGTCCAGCATCGGCCGCAGGTCCTCGAGCCACTGCCCCTTGCCGGCGAGCCGCTTCATCACGGCCAGCGAGATGTTGGTGACGTCGAAGGTCGGGCTGCCGGAGGCGAATTCGATGACCTGCTTCTGGCGCGCCTGCTGCTCGGGGATCTGCTCCGACGAAACCTCGATGCCCGTCAGTTCGGTGAATTCATGCTCGACCGACTGGAAATAGTCGTTGCGCGGCGTCTTGGTCAGCGCGACGTCGATCTTCTCGCCGGCATAGCGCTTCCAATCGAAGCTCGATTGCGCATTGGCCCTCCGCACGATGGCCGGAGCACCCAGGATGGGTACGATGGCCGCGGCCTGCATCAGTCTCCGTCGTGAAATCCTGAAGGTGGTCATGCTCGTTCCTCCCTGTGATCGCGCCCCGTGAGGCGCCCGGGCTTGTCCACGGACGCCGAGGGTGATCCGGCCGTGCCGGCCGGTCCACGGCCAACATGTCCGAATTGACCGAACGGCGTCGGCACCCGCGGCGCCAGGAAGCGCCTGCTCAGATCAGGATGCCGCCGTCGATCGGCATGGTGAGTCCGGTCATGTAGGAAGCCTCGCCGGAGAGCAGCATGACGATCGGCGCGGCGATCTCGCGCGCCTCGGCCGGCCGCTTCAGCTTCGATCGCGCCTCGAAATTGCGGGTCATGGCGTCGTCGGCCCGCTGCGCCAGGGTCATCTCGGTCGCCACGACGGCGGGCGCCACGGCATTTACCCGAATGCCGTAGGGGGCGAGGTCGCGGGCGAGCGTCTGCGTCAGGAGCTTCACCGCCGCCTTGGTCGGCGCATAGCCGGTCGGGCAGTTGCCGGAAACGAAGGCGCAGGTCGAGGCGATGTTGACGATCGAACCTTTGGTTCGCTTGAAGTGATCCAGGAAGGAATGGATCATGTACATGGTCCCGTCGACATTGACGGAGAAGCTCAGCCGCCATTTGTCGAGGAAGTCCGCGTCCTCGAAGCGCTCGCCGAGGCTGACGCCGGCGCAGTTGACCATACCGCAGATGTCGCCCTGTTCTTCCGCCACCCTGGCGGCCAAGGCACGCACGGCCTGCAGGTCGGACACGTCGAGACGATAGGCGGAAATCTTTGCGCCGCCCTGCCGCAAGGACGCCGCAACGGCTTCCGCGCCCTGGAGATTGAGGTCGGCCAGGACGAGTTCGGCGCCTGCCGCGGCGACGTGCCGGGCGGTTTCCGCCCCGATGCCGCGCCCTGCCCCGGTGATCAGGACGCGGCGGCCGGCGAGCCTGCTGCTGGTCTGCATTTCTTCCTCCCGTTGCCGATTTGCGAAGCCCCCGCCGGTTCGCGGCAAGGCCTGCTTCCCCGGTATTTGGGCTCGGCCGGAGGCTGGCCAGAACCCGGAGCATGTCCATTGTGATTATCTTGGCACATCCCAGAGGGGCCGATCGCCTGCACAACTGGGCGGCGAAGCTTCGCTCCGGCGTGGCTTCCCATGCCAACCCTTGCCGTAGGGAGCCGTCATGAATGTCCATACGCCAGCCAAACGCAGCGAAGCGGTACGCCTGATCTTCGCCGACCTGCAGGCCCTGCTCGGCGAGCGGGCGACCCGCGCCAAGGCGGTGCGCGACGCGCATGGCCATGACGAATCCCACCATGCGTCGCAGGCACCCGACATCGTCGTCTTCGCCCGCTCGACCGAGGAAGTGGCCGAGATCGTGCGGCTTTGCGGCACCTACCGGCTGCCGGTGATCGCCTTCGGCGCCGGCACGTCGCTGGAGGGCCAGGTCAATGCGGTCTGCGGCGGCGTCTGCATCGACCTTTCCCAGATGAACGCCATCCTGCGCGTCAGTCCCAACGATTTCGACTGCACGGTCGAGGCCGGGGTCCGCCGCAAGCAGTTGAACGAGCATCTGCGCGATACCGGCCTGTTCTTCCCGATCGATCCGGGGCCGGACGCGACCATCGGCGGCATGGCGGCCACCCGTGCCTCCGGCACCAACGCCGTGCGCTACGGGACCATGCGCGAAGCCGTGCTCTCGCTGACCGTGGTGGTCGACGGCGGAAGGGTCATCCGCACCGCGCAGCGCGCCCGCAAATCGTCGGCCGGCTACGATCTCACCCGCCTGTTCGTCGGCTCCGAAGGCACCATCGGCATCATCACCGAGATCACCTTGCGGCTGCACGCCATCCCCGAGACGATCATCGTCGGCAGTGCCGTGTTCCCGGACGGACGACGCGCCGTCGACGCGGCGATCACCGCGCTGCAGCTCGGCGTTCCGCTGGCGCGCGCCGAATATCTCGACGAAGCGCAGATCGCCGCCATCAACCGCTTCTCGAAGCTCGACCTGCCGATCGCGCCGACGCTGTTCATGGAACTGCACGGCAGCCGCAAGCATCTGATCGACCAGATGGAGCTGCTGTTCGAGATCGTCACCGACAATGAAGGGCACAGCTTCCGGCAGGCCGAAAGCCTGGAGGCACG
The DNA here is from genome assembly GCA_019635715.1 of Rhizobiaceae bacterium. Taxonomy (GTDB): domain Bacteria; phylum Pseudomonadota; class Alphaproteobacteria; order Rhizobiales; family Rhizobiaceae; genus Kumtagia. Next base: position 12,234 of record JAHBYY010000048.1, read on the forward strand.
CGCCGCCCTCTGGCAGGCCCGCCACGACGCCTACTACGCGGCGGTCAGCCAGCGCGCCGGCGGCAAGGGCTGGGCGACCGACGTCTGCGTGCCGGTGTCGCGGATCGCCGAGTGCATCGCCCTGACCAAGGACGACCTCGCCGACTGTCCTGTGCCGGCCTGTATCGTCGGCCATGTCGGCGACGGCAATTTCCACGTCATCTTCTCGCTCGATCCCGACAATGCGGAAGAGATGGAAGCGGTGGCCGCGATCAGCCGGCGGCTTGTACGGCGGGCCATCTCCATGGACGGTACCTGCACCGGCGAACACGGCATCGGCCTCGGCAAGCGCAAATATCTTGTCGAGGAGCATGGCGACGCCGTCGAACTGATGCGCACGCTCAAGGCGGCCTATGATCCGCTCGGCATCTTCAATCCGGGCAAGATGCTGCCGGCCGCCTGATCGCCTGCAATGCAAAGCAACGGGGCCGGCGCGAACCTCGCGCCGGCCCCGTTGCTTTGCCGGTACAAATCCTCCGGCCGGACCGTTAGACGTTGACGCCCCGCCAGGGGTTCGGAAGCCGACTGTTGGAATAGCCGGAGACGAAGTCCTTGCCGGCGCCGGTCAGCGGATCGAACACGGCGCGCGACACCGCGCCGATATTGGCGCCGTAGACATGGATGCTGATCGAGGTTTGGTCGGCAAGGGCGTTCGACACCTTGTGGATGTCGCCGACATTCGGCGACACGACGTCGACATCGCCGGGCTCGAGCCGATCGAGCCCGGTCTCGATCATCGGGGAACCCGCTTCATAGCGCAGCGAGGTCTCCGCCCCGCGCAGCATGCCGATCAGACCCCACACCGTGTGGTTGTGGATCGGGGTGGTCTGGCCCGGCCCCCATACGAAGCTGACGATCGAGAAACGCTCGAACGGATCGCAATAGAGCAGGTATTGCGAGTAGAACTGCGGGTGCGGCCGGGCGAATTCGTCCGGCAGCCAGTCATCCTGCGAGACCAGATCGGCGAGCAGCCGGCGGCCCTCGCCGATCATCACGGATTCGTCGCGACCGGCACGGTCGGCAAGCTCGCTCATGGCGGCGATGAAGCCGCCGAGCCGCGACGTCGAGGACCGGGCCGGCATCGCAATGCCTCAGGCGGAGGCCGGAGCGCTCATCCCGTCATAGCAGTCGATGACGCGGGACGAGTAGACGAGCGCGGCGCCGGCGTTCAGCGCGATCGCCACGCCCAGCGCTTCCGCGATCTCCTCGCGAGAGGCGCCGAAGCCGATGGCCGCCTCGACATGCGAGGCGATGCAGCCGTCGCAGCGGGTGGTGACGGCGACCGCCAGCGCGATCAGCTCGCGCGTCTTGCCGTCGAGATGGACGGCCTTTTCGCCCGAGCCGGCCAGTGCGGCATAGCCCTTCATCACTTCCGGCGCGAGCTTGCGCAGGTCGCCGACGCGGCTCTTGACGTTGGCGCGGTATTCTTTCCAGTTGAGCATCATCTGGCTGTTCCAGTCTTGTTGGCTGGCCTGCCCCCAATGCGGAACAGGACGTTTTCTCACCTGGCCGATGCGATCCCTCGCGGCAGCCTACCGACAAAAAGACTAGCAGCGCCGATGGCCCGCTCCGGGGCGGAAATTGTCCAGATCGGACTTGAATTCGGGTGCATTGCGCTTGACCGCGTCCGGCGTTCGCGCACGCCGCGAGCGCCGTATCAGCTATGACGCGACGATGACGGACAGGCCGTCCCACAGCAGCTTCAGCCCGACCAGCATGAGCAACGAATAGGTCACCAGGTAGAACCGCTCCTGGTCGACGCGCCTGACCAGCCAGATGCCGGCATAGGTGGCGGCGACGGCCACCGGCGCCAGCAGCAGCGCCGCGCCGAGCGACCCGGTCGTCACCTGCCCGAGCGCGATATAGGCGATGGCCTTCACCCAGTTCATCACGCCGAAGAAGATGACGCTGGTGCCGACATAGATGTTGCGCGGCAGCCGCTGCGGCAGGACGAAGATCTGGAACGGCGGTCCGCCGGCATGGGCCACCATGCTGGTGAACCCGGCGCCCGCGCCGCACAGCCAGCCGAACGGCATCGACGGCCGCGACGGGGCGGCCGTCGCGCGCCTGGCGAGCAGCAGGAGCAGGCTGCGGCCGGCAAACGCCACCGAGATCGCCCCGAGCGCGATCCCGACCGCGGCCTCCGACAGGTGCGCCGCGAGCCCATAGCCGATCAAGATGCCGACCAGTCCGGGCGGGATGAGGATGACGAGGTTCCTGCGATCGAACTCGGCGCGGTAGTTCCAGATGCTCGCCACATCCTGCAGCATCAGCACCGGCAGCATGATCGCCGCCGCGGTCACCGGACCGACCGCGAAGGCCAGCAGCGGGGTCGACAGCATTCCCAGCCCCGAGAAGCCGCCCTTGCCGAGGCCGGCCAGCGTCACCGCGGTGACCGCGCAGAGGACGGCGACGGGCGTGAAGAATTCGGTCACGGACGGCCGGCGCTCAGCGGAGAGGACATGTCATGGCGAGAGGTTTCGCGTCAGTAGCCGCGCTCGGTATCGATGACGTTGATCAGCGGCTTGCCGGCGGCGAAGCGCTCAAGGTTCTCCGCAATGATCCCTCGCATTCGCGCCGCATTGCCGTCGCCGTCCCAGGCCAGATGCGACGTGATGCGCACCTTCGGATGCGTGTAGAACGGATGCCCTTCCGGCAGCGGTTCGGGTTCGGTGACGTCGAGCGTCGCGCGTGCCAGGTGCCCCTGCTGCAGCGCGTCGAGCAACGCGTCCTGATCGACCAGCCCGCCGCGCGCCACATTGATCAGGTGCAGGCCCGGCTTCGCGCGGGCGAGCGACTCGCGGTTGACGATATGGCGGGTTTCCCGAGTCGCCGGCATGGCCAGCACCAGATGGTCGGAGCAGGCGAACAAGGCGTTGATGTCGGCCACCGGCTCGACATCCGGCGGGGCGTCTGTCCAGGCGGAACGGCGAAACGCGGCAACCTTCATGCCGAAGGCCCGCGCCCGTTCGGCCAGCGCCTGGCCGATGGCGCCGAAGCCCGCAATGCCGAGAACCTTGCCCTGCGGCGATCCCATCCTGATCTGCTTCCACTCCGACGGGCCGCGGATGCCGGTTTCGTGGACGCGCTTCTCCGTCCCCAGGATTTCTGCCATCACATATTCCGCGATGGATGGGGCGTTCGAGCCGCGCGCCGAGGTGACCGTCACGTCCTTCAGGAGCCATTTCGGAAAGGCGTCGATTCCGACCGATTCCAACTGGATCCAGGCAAGTCCGGTCGGCCAGTCGGCCGGCCGTTCGGACGGAGCGCCCTTCCAGCCGGGCGGCGTGGTGATCAGGATCCGCGTTCGAGCGGGCAATTGCCAGCGGGGCGTTCCATTATCCGGAACGACCAGATCGAGGTCGGGAGCACAACCGGCGATGAGATTATTGATGTCGGGGCCGAGATGGCTGACGACCAGACTGCGTTTCGTGTTCATTCCTGCCCTGGCGGTTGCTGATGCACTGTGCGGAATCGGAAATGCGCCCGCCGAAATGAGGCCGATCATTATCATAGTGATATAAATCGACCTCATTCCGGGCAGCGTTCCCGGTACTATCCATAGCCATCATCCGCCTTCGGCGCGGAGTCGTGTAGCCCAAGAATGTCCAGTTTGGGCGCAAGACGGCCTTGGCGGTAAGGTGCCGGCAAATGCCGGCTGTGAGTTCGGGAGGCGCACAACCAAATCACCTGCGGATTGCAATAGATGGTGCTTCATCTGCCTGTCCGCTCGCGGGCAAGGAAGGGACACCGGACACCGCGCGGAGGAGCGGATTGCACGGCAGGGGCGCCGGAAGATCGGGAGGAGTGCATGAACGACTTCGAGACGCTGAGGCTGATCAGCCTGATCGACAGGGTGCGCGGCACCTTCGGCGACATGATGCCGATGTCCGACGAGGAACCTGTCTGGAACGCCACGTCCTTCCTGATCCGCAGCGAGATCAGCGGCAAGCTGGTGACGATCTCCACTCTCTGCGACGTCACCGGCGTGCCCTACGCGACCTCGCGGCGCCTCATCAACCGGATGATCAACGAAGGGCTGATCCTGCGCACCGTGCGCAGCCGCACCGGCAAGAGCTACGCCCTGCACCCGAGCCCTGCCCTGCTGGCCAGCTTCGAGGCCTACGGCCGCAAGATGAAAGCGCTGATCGCCCAGACGATCGGCAAGCGTTCCACCGACGAAGACGACGACGACTACTATTTCGGCGGCGCCCAGCCGACGCTTCCGGCGGCCGTCGGCGCCGATCCCGGCGAACGCGACGACCTGCGTTTCCTGCTCAACGACGACAACTACGCCTTCGCGGTGCGCAACATGTGGTCGGATTTCCGGACCAACCTCGGCTCGACCCGCGACTTCAAGCTGATGACCTGTCCGAACGTCCACAACGAGCTGGTCGAGAACAGCAAGCTGCCGGTCTCGCGATACGACGTGGTCGGCATCAACCTGCCCTGGCTCGGCGAATTCGTCGAGCGCGGCGCGCTGGTGCCGATCGGCGACATGCTGGAGGGCACGGATCTCCGCGAAACCATCCATCCCGACTTCTGGCAGGCGGGCCGCTGGCGCGGCCGGGTCTACGGCGTCCCGATCTATGCGACGGTGAACCTGCTCGCCGCGCGCAGCGATCTCTTCTCGGCGGCCGAAATGGCCTATCCCCGTACCTTCGACGAGGTGATCGCGGCCGGCCGCAAGCTGGCCAGTCCCTCGCAGGGCCGCTACGGCGTCGTCTGGGATGCGGCGCGCGGCATGCCGATCTCGCATTCCTTCATGTTCTTCATGGGCGCGGCCGGCAGCCCGATGCTTTCGCTGCGCAAGACGTTCCGCGGCTACACGATCGACAACCTCGACTTCGAGGATCTGATCCCGACGATCGACAACGACATCGGCCGCTCGACGCTCGACTTCATGCACCGGCTGACCGAGATCTCGCCTCCGGACGTGCTCGACCTCGCCTGGGACGATGCCCTGCACGTCTTCCTGACCGGGCAGGCGGCGATGTCCTATTGCTGGTCGATGCGCGCAGCCCGCTTCGAATACGATCTGCGTTCGGCGGTGAAGCGCCGCGTCAGCTACCTGACCCATCCGACGCGCACCGGATCCGCCGGAACCGTGCCGATCGGCGGGTTCCTGCTGGCCGTTCCGTCCAACCTGCCGGAAGACCGGCGCCAGAGCGCGATCCGGGCGATCGAGATGATGACCTCGCGCGAAACGCCGAAATCCTGCGCGCCGAGCGGCCTGCCGGTATCGTCCAACTTCCGCCTCAGCGCCGACCCGGAGATGAAGGCCGGTTCGCCGGTCGCCAACTTCGTCGACAAATGGGCGGCCAAGGGCCTGCTGCAGACATGGCAGCGTCCGGCGATCCCGCAGTTCCATGCCATAGACACGATCCTCGGCGAGGAGATCCACGCGGCGCTGTCGCGCAGCAAGAGCGATGCCTGCGCGCTGCGCGACGCCACGCTCAGGATGGAACGCGCGCTGTCAAAGGTGGTGCAGTTCCGCGCCGCTTAAAGCGCGTCGCGTCAAACCGGACTCAGGCGACGCGCTTTAAATTCTTGTTTTGATGCATGTCGTTGTCCCGAAACCGGTTCCCACTTTCGGGCGACATGCATTAGGCCGCCAGGGAAATCGCTGGACATTTGCGGCGCGCTTGCCCCGTGCTCAACGGGGCGAGCGGCTGCCTTGATTGAAGGCACCGCGACGCCGGCTCAGGCGTCGCCGGCCTCGTCCTCCGACTGCGGCTCCGAGATGCGCTCGACCGAGACGACCTTCTCGCCCTCCGCCGTATCGAAGATCGTCACGCCCTTGGTGGCGCGGCTGGCAATGCGGATGCCGCCGACCGGCACGCGGATGACCTGGCCGCCGTCCGACACCAGCATGATCTGGTCCTCGTTGCCGACAGGGAAGGTGGCGACCAGCTTGCCGATCTCGTCGACCTTCGACACGTCGGTGGCGCGGATGCCCTTGCCGCCGCGGCCGGTCAGGCGGAAATCGTAGGACGAGGACCGCTTGCCATAGCCGAACTCGGTCACGGTCAGCACGAACTGCTCATGCGCCTTCAGCTCGGCATAGCGTTCGTCGGTGAGCTGCGCGTCCTCCGACACTTCCTCGTTGGTCAGGGCGATGTCCTCGTCCTCGCCGGAGGCGACGCGCCGCTCGGCGACCGAGCGCTTGAGATAGGCGGAGCGCTCCGAGGCGTCCGCCTCGACATGTTCGAGGATGGTCATGGAGATGGCACGGTCGCCCTCGGCAAGCGCGATGCCGCGGACGCCCTGCGACGAACGCCCGGCGAAGACGCGTACATCGTCCACCGCGAAGCGGATGCACTGGCCGGAATCGGCCGTCAGCAGCACGTCGTCCTTCTCGGTGCAGGTTTCGACGGCGAGGATGGCGTCTCCTTCCTCGTCGAACTTCATGGCGATCTTGCCGTTGCGCTTCACGTCGGCGAAGTCGGACAGCTTGTTGCGCCGCACCGTGCCGCGCGTCGTGGCGAACATGACGTCGAGCTCGCCCCAGCTTTCCTCGTCCTCCGGCAACGGCAGGATGGCGGTGATGCGGTCGCCGCTCTCGATCGGCAGCAGGTTGATCAGCGCCTTGCCGCGCGACTGCGGATTGCCGATCGGCAGGCGCCACACCTTCTCCTTGTAGACGATGCCGCGCGACGAGAAGAACAGCACCGGCGTGTGGGTGCTGGCGACGAACAGCCGCGTGACGAAATCCTCGTCCTTGGTCGACATGCCCGAGCGGCCCTTGCCGCCGCGGTTCTGCGCCCGGTAGATCGAGAGCGGCACCCGCTTGATGTAGCCGGCATGCGTCACGGTGACGACCATGTCCTCGCGCTGGATCAGGTCCTCGTCGTCCATGTCGGCGCCGCCGTCGGCAAGCTCGGTGCGGCGCGGCGTGGCGAATTCCTCGCGCACCAGCGCGAGCTCGTCCTTGACGATCTGCTGGATGCGGGCCCGCGACGACAGGATGTCGAGATAGTCGGCGATCTCGACGCCGATCTTGTTCAGCTCGTCGGCGATCTCGTCACGGCCGAGCGCGGTCAGGCGCTGCAAGCGAAGCTCGAGGATGGCGCGGGCCTGTTCCTCGGAGAGATTGTAGGTGCCGTCCTCGTTGATGCGGTGACGCGGATCGTCGATCAGCCGGATCAGCGCCTCGACGTCGGCGGCCGGCCAGCGGCGCGTCATCAATTGCTCGCGCGCCGTCTGCGGATCCGGGGCGCCGCGGATCAGCTTGATGACCTCGTCGATATTGGCCACCGCGATGGCGAGACCGACGAGCACGTGGGCCCGCTCGCGCGCCTTGCGCAGCAGGTATTTGGTGCGGCGGCTGATCACCTCCTCGCGGAAGGCGACGAAGGCCCGCAGCATGTCGAGCAAGGTCAGCACTTCCGGCTTGCCGCCGTTCAGCGCCACCACATTGGCGCCGAACGAGGTCTGCAGCGGCGTGAAGCGATAGAGCTGGTTGAGGATGACCTCGGAATTGGCGTCGCGCTTCAGCTCGATGACGACGCGATAGCCTTGCCGGTCGCTCTCGTCGCGGATGTCGGAGATGCCCTCGATGCGCTTCTCGCGCACCAGGTCGGCCATCTTCTCGATCATCGAGGCCTTGTTCACCTGGAACGGGATCTCGGTGACGACGATCGCCTCGCGGTCGCCGCGGATCTCCTCCACATGCACCCGGCCACGCATGACGATCGAGCCGCGGCCGGTCGCATAGGCGTTGTAGATGCCGGAGCGGCCGAGCACGATGCCGCCGGTCGGGAAATCCGGGCCGGGAATGATCTCCATCAGGTCCGGCAGGTCGATCGCCGGATTGTCGATCAGCGCGATGCAGCCGTTGACCACCTCGCCGAGATTGTGCGGCGGAATGTTGGTCGCCATGCCGACGGCGATGCCGCCGGAGCCGTTGACCAGCAAATTGGGGAAGCGCGCCGGCAGAACCTTCGGCTCCTGGCCCGAAGCATCATAGGTGTCCTGCCAGTCGACGGTCTCCTTGTCGATGTCCTCGAGGAGTTCGTGCGCGACCTTGGTGAGCCGCGATTCGGTGTAGCGCATCGCCGCCGGCGGATCGCCGTCGATCGAGCCGAAATTGCCCTGGCCGTCGATCAGCGGCACGCGCATCGACCAGTCCTGGGCCATGCGGACCAGCGCGTCGTAGATCGAGGCATCGCCGTGCGGGTGATATTTGCCCATCACGTCGGCGACGGGGCGCGCCGACTTCACGTATTTGCGGTTCCAGTGGTAGCCGCTTTCGTGGGAGGCATAGAGGATGCGCCGGTGCACCGGCTTCAGCCCATCGCGCACGTCGGGCAGCGCACGGCTGACGATGACGCTCATCGCATAGTCGAGATAGGAGCGCTGCATCTCCTCGATGATGGAGATCGGCTCGATGCCGGATGGCCCTGACGGCCCGCGCGGAGTGGTCTGATCGGTCAAAATAGATCGCTGTCGATTAAGGGAATCACCGGTTGTTTATATAGGAGTGGCACGGTGATCTCCAATGCGCCCGGGGGATTATCCCGGATATTGCGCTGCGTCGAGTCGCGGAGAATCCTGTGCAGAGTGCCACCGATCAGACCGTCACGCCGTTTCGCGCCTTCGTGGCCCGCGCCGCCGAGGGACGAAACTCCCTGCCCCGCATCCTGATCGGCAGCATCATCGTCGTCGCGCTCTGGTTCGGCGGCACCTTCGTGGTGCTGACGGCGGGCGCCGCCGCGGCCTGGGCAGGCTGGATTCCGACGATCGGCGCGGATGCCACCGGCAACGCCTACGTCGACTTCGTGGCGACGCCGGCGGGCCTGATCGCCACGGTCGCCACGCTCGGGGCGATATGGCCGGGGGTCTGGCTGGCGCTGAAGCTGCTGCACAAGAGGCCGATCTCGAGCGTTCTGGGCGCCGGAGGCCGCCTCGCCTGGGGGGATTTCCGGCAAGCCGCCCTGGTGACGCTGGCCGTCGCGGTCGCGGTCAGCCTCCTCAACCTGGCATTCGAGCCAACGGCGCAGCGCAGCAGCGTTGCGGTGTCGACCTGGCTGCTCACCCTGCCGATCGCCGCCCTGGTCCTGCTGGTGCAGACCAGCGCCGAGGAAGTGTTCTTCCGAGGGTATCTGCTGCAATCGCTGGCGCAGCGCTTCAAATCATGGCTGGTGTGGGGCGGCCTGCCCGCGGCGATCTTCGCCTTCGCCCATTGGTCCGGCGAGGCGCAACCCTGGATGAACGCCTCGGTCGTCGCCTCGATCCTGATGTTCGCAGCCGCCGCGGTCGTCCTGGTCCACCTCACCGGCAATCTCGGCGCGGCGATGGGCATGCATTTCGCCAACAATCTCGTGGCGTTTCTTTTCATGGCGTCCGGGAAGGACGGACAGACCCTGGCGCTGTTCATCACGCCGCCGGTCGACGATCCGCGCTGGACGACGGCCGACGCGGCGATCGGTCTCGCCGTCCAGGCGGCGATGACCGGGCTGACGCTCTATGTCCTGGCCGCGCGCAATTCGCCGCTGCGCGTCGGAAAGAAGGCGCCGTCGATCAATGCCGGCGCCGCGGCATCGATTTGACGCTGGCAAGCGCCCCGTCCCTCGGCTAGCCTCTCCGGAAGCTGGCGCGGGGGAACGAGATGCCAAGCTATGAGAGCCTGCTCAACGCCTTTCTGACGATCCTCGTCACCATCGACCCGCCGGGCCTGGCGCCGCTGTTCCTGGCCGTGACGCGCGGCATGAACCGCGCGGAACGGAGCCAGGTCTCGATCCGGGCGAGCATCATCGCCTTCGCAGTGCTGGCGCTGTTCGCGCTGGCCGGCGCCGCGATCCTTTCGGTGTTCGGCATCACCCTGCCGGCGTTTCGCATCGCCGGCGGCTTCCTGCTGTTCTTCATTGCCTTCGAGATGGTCTTCGAGAAGCGGCAGGACCGGAAGGAGAAGATCTCCGACGTGGCGATCACCCGCGACATGATCCACAACATCGCGGCCTTCCCGCTCGCCATTCCGCTGATCGCCGGCCCCGGCGCGATCTCGGCCACGGTGCTGCTGTCCGGCCACTTCGAAGGCTGGATCGCGCAACTCGCGCTCGTCGGCATCATCCTGGCCTGCCTGGCGCTGACCTATCTGGTGTTCATCCTGGCCGAGCGGATCGACGGCATACTCGGGCAGACCGGCCGGTCGATCCTGACGCGGCTGCTGGGCGTCATCCTGGCGGCCCTGGCCGTGCAATTCGTCGCCGACGGCGTGAAAGCCCTGATGTCGGGCTGAGCCGCGGTCTGACGTGGGCCTGCTCGATGTCTCTCATACCCAAAGCCCTGAGCTTTGACCGTCGGTGGTGCGGACAGGGTCAGGCATGGATTCTCCCCGCGCCAACAACGGTCAATCATTCAGGCCGTTGGTCTAAGTTCTTGTTTTGATGCATGTCTCCCGAAACCGCTTTCCGCTTCCGGGCGACATGCATCAAGCCTTGAGATGCCGGATCAGGGCCTGCTGGGCGGGGCCCGGCTCCCTGGCGGTGTGGACGATGAGCGCGAAGTCGCGCGGCGGGATGTCGAGCGGTACATGGCGCAGCGAACCGTCGGCGACGCCGCGCGCCACCACGTGCTCCGAAATGATGGTCGCGCCGGCGCCGGCCTCGACGGCGCGCCTCACCGCCTCGTTGGTCGGCAGGACCAGAAAGATCGGAACATCCTCGAAGGCGACGCCCTGCCGCACGGCGAGATCCTCGAGGGCCTCGCGGGTTCCCGAGCCGCGCTCGCGGACGATCCACCGGATCGCCGAAATGTCGGGAACCCCCGGCGAGAGTTCGGGCGGGGGCGGCATGTCGCGTCCGGTGACCAGCAGCAGCCTGTCGATGTCGACGCGGCTGCGCTCCAGAAGGTCGGCGCGCGTCCGTCCTTCCACGAGCCCGATCTCGGCCGTGCCCTCCAGCACGGCCGCCTCGACGTAGCGCGTGTTGCCGACCGTGAGGTCGAGCCTCACGGCGCCGTACTTCTCGCGAAAGCCCGCGAGGCGCTGCGGCAGCCAGTAGCTGGCGATCGTCTGGCTGGCCGCGATGGCGACGCTGCCGCTGACGGTCTCCGCGATGTTGCGCAGCACCAGCCGGGCCGCCTCGGAACGGGCCAGCACCGACTTCGCCTCGGGCAGGAAGCGCTTACCCGATTCGGAGAGTTCGATCCGGCGTCCGACGCGGTTGAACAGCGTCACGCCGTGCAGGCTCTCCAGCGCCTTGATCGCCGCCGAGGCGCCCGACTGCGATATCCCGAGGACTTCGGCGGCGTGGGTCATGTGGCCGCGCTCGGCGACCAGGGCGAAGATGCGGAGCTGTTCGAGCGTCATCCCGGATCAATCAACTTTTGTGATCGAAATGACAAGAACTAACTGTTTGACTGGTTGATCGTCCATGTCCAATCTGCCAGCGATCTCATCCCACAATCGCCAGGCAAGGTCGGAATGTCCCAAAAATCACGGCAGATCGGAAAAATCCGGATCGCTGTGAAGCGCCTCATGGAACTCCTGTCGCGCGATGGCTACGAACCCCACAGGCACTACATGCGCGGTCCGGGCCCAAAGGCGAAGGCCCGCCAGACCAAGTCGCGGGACCAGGCGCGCGGATGATGCCCTCGGCCTTCCGCGGCGCCAATTCCGCGCCCTCGCAGCGACCGCTCGACGACACCAGGGCTCCCTCCGAGGGCGACGGCGTCGAGACCTCGCCGAAGATCGGTGACAGCGTCGCCCGGACGACCTGCTACATGTGCGCCTGTCGATGCGGCATCGAGGTGCATCTTCGCGACGGACAGGTCCGCTACATCAACGGCAACAAGGACCACCCGGTCAATCGCGGCGTCATCTGCGGCAAGGGCAGCGCCGGCATCATGCAGCACTACAGCCCGGCCCGCCTGCGCAAGCCGCTGCTGCGGACCGGCGAGCGCGGATCCGGCGAATTCCGCGAGATCGAGTGGGACGAGGCGCTGGCGATCGCCAGCGAGCGGCTGGCGCACCTCCGCTCGACCGATCCCAAGAAGCTCGCCTTCTTCACCGGACGCGACCAGTCGCAGTCCTTGACCGGATGGTGGGCGAAGCAGTTCGGCACGCCGAATTTCGCCGCCCATGGCGGATTCTGCTCGGTCAACATGGCGGCCGGCGGCCTCTACACGATCGGCGGCTCGTTCTGGGAGTTCGGCGAGCCCGATTGGGAAAACACCAAATACTTCATGCTGTTCGGCGTGGCGGAAGACCACGATTCGAACCCCATCAAGATCGGCCTCGGCAAGCTCAAGGCGCGCGGCGCCAAGATCGTCTCGATCAATCCCTGCCGCACCGGCTACAACGCCATCGCCGACGACTGGATCGGCATCCGGCCTGGCACCGACGGCCTGTTCGTCATGGCGATCATCCATGAACTGCTGCGCGCCGGGCGCGTCGATCTCGACTATCTGCTGCGCTACACCAATGCCGGCTGGCTGGTCGCCGAGGCTCCCGGCACGGCCGATGACGGGCTCTTCCTGCGCGGCGCCGACGGCGAGGCGCTGGTGTGGGACAGGCACCGGGCGGCGGCGGTCGCGTGGAATGCGTCCGGGGCCGCCGCGGCGCTGAGCGGGAGCTACACGGTCGACGGGACGCCATGCGTACCGGTGTTCCAGAGAATCGCCGAACGCTATCTGGACCCGAACTACGGTCCCGACGCGGTATCCGAGCGCTGCGGCGTGCCGGCAGCCGAGATCCGACGCATCGCCGCCGAACTCGCCCATGTCGCCTTCGAGCAGGAGATCGAACTGCCGATCGCCTGGACCGACTGGACCGGCCGAAGGCATGCGACGATGAAGGGACGTCCCGTGGCGATGCATGCCATGCGCGGCATCTCCGCCCATTCCAACGGCTTCCACACCTGCCGGGCGATCCATCTCCTGCAGGTGCTGCTCGGCAGCATCGACGTTCCCGGCGGCTTCCGCTTCAAGCCGCCCTACCCCAAATCCGCACCGCCCGGACCAAAACCGTCAGGCAAGGACGGCGGCAAGCCGATGACGCCGCTCGACGGGATGCCGCTCGGCTTCGTCGCCGCCCCCGAGGATCTGCTGGTCGATGATGCCGGAAGGCCGCTGCGCATCGACAAGGCCTATTCATGGGAGGCGCCGCTGGCCGCCCACGGCCTGATGCACACGGTGATCCGCAACGCCTGGGCCGGCGACCCCTACCCCATCGACACGCTGTTCCTCTACATGGCCAACATGGCCTGGAACTCGTCGATGAATACCGTCGAGACCATTCGCATGCTGACGGACCGCGGCGAGGACGGCAGCTACAGGATCCCCTTCATCATCTACTGCGACGCCTACAATTCCGAGACGGTGTCCTATGCCGACCTCGTCCTGCCCGACACGACCTATCTGGAGCGCCACGACTGCATCAGCCTGCTCGACCGGCCGATCAGTGATGCCGACGGGCCGGGCGATGCGATCCGCCACCCGGTGGTGAAGCCCGACCGCGACGTCCGCCCCTTTCAGAGCGTGCTGATCGATCTCGGGGCCCGGCTCGGGCTTCCAGGCTTCGTCGACGACGACGGAGCGCCGAAATACCGCGACTACGCCGACTACATCGTCAATCACGAGCGCATGCCGGGCGTCGGCCCGCTCGCCGGCTGGCGCGGCGAGGACGGGCAAAGCAGCGGGCGCGGCGCGCCGAACCCGAACCAGCTCGATCGCTACATCGCCAATGGCGGCTTCTGGCATCACGAATTCGCGGCCGAAGAGCGCTACTACAAGATGGCGAACCGGGCCTATCTCGACACCGCCGTGCGCCTCGGCTTCCTGCCGAAGGCCGAACCGATCATCTTCCAGCTCTACAGCGAACCGCTGCAGAAGTTCAGGCTGGCGGCGGACGGGCATGGTCCGGCGGTGCCGCCACCCGCCGACCGCGAGCGTATCAGGACCTTCTGCGATCCTCTGCCGATCTGGTTCGAACCGCTGGAACAGGCTGCCGTCGACGCCGAGGCCTATCCGCTGCACGCCATCACCCAGCGTCCCATGCACATGTATCATTCCTGGGGATCGCAGAATGCCTGGCTGCGCCAGATCACCAGCCAGAACAGGCTGTTCGTCAATGCGGGCACCGCGGCTGGGATGGGACTGGTCGACGACGACTGGGTGTGGATTGAGAGCGCCAATGGACGCGTCAAGGGTCAGATCAAGCTGATGGACGGCGTCAATGCGAACACGGTGTGGACCTGGAACGCCACCGGCAAGCGCAAAGGCGCATGGGGCCTGAAGGACGACGCGGCCGAATCGAACCGCGCATTCCTGCTGAACCATGCGATCGGCGACCTGCTGCCGCGGGGCGTCAACGGCAAGCGTTACTCCAACTCCGATCCGGTCACCGGGCAGGCCGCCTGGTTCGACCTGCGGGTGCGCCTGCGCAAGTGCGCTCGGGGCGAAGAGGGTTTTGCCGAGCCGGCGTTTCCAAAACTCCGGCGGCCGCCCGGACTGCCGGCTTCGCCGGACGAGCTGTCCTTCGGCGCGCAGTTCAATCCGACAAGGACCGACGCGAGATGACCTGCGTGCCGGCCGCAACCGACCGCAAGCTCGGTCTCGTCATCGATCTCGACACCTGCGTCGGCTGCCAGGCCTGCGTCACCTCCTGCAAGGAATGGAACACCGGCGGCCAGATGGCGCCGCTGACCGACATCCATCCCTATGGCGGCGACGTCGACGGCGTCTGGTTCAACCGCGTCCACACCTATGAGCACAGCACGGCAGCCGGCACCCGAACGGTCAATTTCCCGCGCTCGTGCCTGCATTGCGCCGAACCGGCCTGCGTCACCGTGTGCCCGACCGGCGCTTCCTACAAGCGCAAATCCGACGGCATCGTCCTGGTCGACGAGGACAAGTGCATCGGCTGCAAACTGTGCAGTTGGGCCTGCCCCTACGGCGCCCGCGAGTTCGACGTGGCGGTCGGCGTGATGAAGAAGTGCACGCTGTGCGTCGACCGCATCTACAACGACAATCTGCCGGAGGAGGATCGCGTGCCGGCCTGCGTTGCCGCCTGCCCGACATCGGCGCGGCATTTCGGCGACCTGGGCGACCCGGCATCGGCGGTCTCGGCCCTGGTGGCGGAGCGCGGCGGCGTCGCGCTGATGCCAGAGCTCGACTACCAGCCGACCAACCGCTACCTGCCGCCGCGGGCCCGGACCGACCGGGCGCCGAAAATGAATGCCTCGCCGCTGGAGGACGCGTCGCCGCACGGCGGCTTCCTCGGCTGGGTCGACCGCATGCTGTCGCGCTGACCGATGCACCCGGCCTATTCCGTCATCTTCTTCACCACTGCCACGGGAGCCGGCTACGGCCTGCTCGCCGCGCTCGGCCTGTCCGCCGCCGCCGGCGCCCTCCCGCCGGATTTTTGGCTGGGGCTGATCGGGCTCGGACTGGCGCTGTCCCTGATCTGCGGCGGCCTGCTGTCGTCGACGGGCCATCTCGGCCGGCCCGAACGCGCCTGGCGGGCCTTTTCGCAATGGCGCAGCTCATGGCTGTCGCGCGAGGGCGTGCTGTCGGTTGCGACCTTCGTGCCGGCGGGCCTGCTCGGGGTCGGCTGGGTGCTGCTCGGGCAGGCGGGCGCCTGGATCCGCATCGCCGGCCTGGCTTCGGCGGCCGGGGCGGTGGCGACCGTCTGCGCCACGGCGATGATCTACGCTTCGCTGAAGCCGGTGCCGCAGTGGAACAGCCGCTACACCCTGCCCGGCTACCTCGTCCTATCGGCGTTGAGCGGCTTGGTGCTCCTCAATGCAGTGCTGAGCCTGTTCGGCGGTTCGCATCCTTCGGTGGTTCTGGTCGCGCTGGTGGCGACCGCGGCGGGATGGGCATTCAAGCTCGCGACCTGGCGGCACAATGACCGGATCGTGCCGGTGGTCACTGCCAATTCTGCGACCGGACTGGCCGGCGGCACCGTCCGCTCGATCGAATGGCCGCACACGGAAGAAAATTACCTGCTCAAGGAAATGGGCTTCCGCGTCGCGCGCAAACATGCGGCGCGGCTGCGCCTCGTCGCGCAGGGGCTGGCCTTCGCCGCTCCGATCCTCCTACTGCTGCTTGCCGCGGCGAGCGGCGGGGCAGTCTCCATGGCGCTTTCGCTGATTGCGCCGTTGGTGCAGCTTGCCGGCCTGCTGGTCGAGCGCTGGCTGTTCTTCGCCGAAGCCCGGCACGTCGTGACGCTCTACTACGGCCGCTGATCAGCCGCGCAGCGTGAGCGCCCGCGGCAGGATGGTGAAGGCGGCGGGGATGGCGCCGGGGCATTCGCCGTCGATGTCGAGCAGGGCGCGATTCCGCTCGAGTCCGTCCAGCGGTTCGACCTCGACCGTCCTGCCGCGCAGGAATGTGCAGGCCGGGTGGCCGCGATGCGCGCCCGAATAGATGAGCCTGAGATCGCGGATCAGCGACGGCTTCGAGGCGCCGCGCACGATGACGATTTCGGCCAGCCCGTCGTCGGCGCGCGCGTCGGGGGCGATCATCATGCCGCCGCCGAAAAACCGCCCATTGGCGATCGCGACGAGCGCGACGTCGCAGGAGATCGGCGCGCCACCGTCGACGCGGATGCGCACGGCCTGGAAACGGTAGCGCACCAGCTCGCGAACGGTGTGCGCGAGAAACAACAGCTTGCCGGGCAGGCGCGAGCCGGCGCGGGCGGCGTTGACGGCCTTCACCGTGGCGCCCGACAGGCCGAGACTGGCGATGTTGACGAAGTGCCGCCGCACCGGAACCCCATCGGGCGTCGTGAAGCTGACCAGCCCGACGTCGATCCGGCGCTCCGGGCCGCCGGCGATGCGCCGCGCGATTTCCGCGGCGGTCCCGCCGAGCCGAAAGCCGCGCGCGAAATCCGAACCGGTTCCCGCCGGGACGACGGCCAGCGCCACCTCCGTGGCGCCATCGCGCCGCGCGCTCATCAGGCCGTCGACGACCTCGCTGACCGTTCCATCGCCGCCGACCGCGACGACGAGGCCGACGCCGTTCCGCGTAAAACCTGCCGCCAGGCGGGCGGCGTCGCCGACGGCTTTCGTTTCGACGACTTCGATCGGCCCCGGCAACCCTTCCAGTCTTGCGGCGACCTCGCCCCACAGGCGACCGGCCCTGTTGGCACCGGCGACGCGATTGACGATCACGCCTACCGCCATGATCCACCCCCCCGAAAGATCCGCGCAGCGAGCTTGGACGGTCGATCCGGCGCCGGCAAGCACAACCGGCCCCGGCGACACAGAAGTGTCATGCAAACGCTATAGTCGGTCGAGAGACCTTGCGGTGGGAGGCGCGGGTCGCGATCGGCGAGATGGCTGGGGGACCGAGTAACGTGAACAGACCCGACGGAGCTCCGAATCCGGTCCGGCGACCCCGGATTGCCCGGCCTCCGAGCGGCTGCGCGCCTGACCGTGCCGCCGCCGCGTCTCCGCCCGATCCGAGCAGGCGCCCTGCATGGCGCTGAATGAACCGGCAGGCGGCATCCAGCCGCCGCCAGACCGCATCGCACGAGACCGGGACGACGATGAATCTTTTGGAAAGTAGCGTCACACTCTCCGGCCGGCCGATCGGCCGCCTGGCGCCCGCGCCGGTTCGCATCCTGTCCTTTGCGGAAACGCCGAACCAGTTGCACATGGCCCGCGAGACGGCACGGATGATGGCGCGCGACATCCAGCTCGAGGTCTTCGTCATCCAGAAGATCTTCCGGCTGCCGCCGCACCTCCTGCTGGAGGCCGCGGAGGACATGCCGGTCCATCCGGTCGATCGCAGCGGCGTTCACAACGCCCATGACGGCGAGATTCTGTTCTGTGCCCGCGAATGGTTCAAGTCGGTCATCGACGACTATGCGGCGGTGCTGATGTTCAATGACGGGACGCGCGTCTCGCTGATGGTGTCCGAATGGGCCCGGCAGAGCGGAAAGCCGGTGGCGGTGGTCCAGGACGGTGTGCTCGGGCACGTCACAAACCCCGGTCTGCGCAGCTATCCCGCCTTCCTCGCGCTCCACGCCAAACTGCTCGCCTCGCAGTTCATGTTCCTCGACGCCGCGGCGAATGTCGCCAACGTGCAATGGGCGGCGCAGAACGGCGTCCCCGGCGGCCTGACGCTGCAGAAGCTCTACGACCTGCATTGCGGCTCGACCAAGATCGGAGCCGGCAAGGCCAGCCAGTATTTCGTCCACAACCAGGACATCCGCATCAAGACGGCGATCCGCCATGCGCTGCCGGCACAGTCGATCGCCGTCA
This sequence comes from Rhizobiaceae bacterium, assembly GCA_019635715.1. Lineage (GTDB taxonomy): Bacteria > Pseudomonadota > Alphaproteobacteria > Rhizobiales > Rhizobiaceae > Kumtagia. The sequence continues at coordinate 30,485 of JAHBYY010000048.1, forward strand.
CCGGCTCGTTTCACGCGGTGCCGCCCCGCGGCAGGAACGAAGCGGAACGCCCGGCGGCCGACATCCTGTATGTCGGCCAGTGCCATACGCGACATGGCAAGGCGCGGCTCGAAGACTGGCTGTCCGACTTCAGGCAGATCGTCGACAGCATGGCCGGCCAGGATGTGCTCTACCGGTTTCACCCGGGCGAATTGCCGTCGACCAGGAAAATGCTCACCGAGATCATCGACGGCCGCTTCCGCATCGACACGAGCGGTATCCTGCGCGCGAGCGACCTCGGCCGCTACGGGATGATCGTCTCGGAGACGTCCAGCGTGACGTTCGACGCGATCCGGGCCGGGAAGCCGGCCATCGTCGTCGAGGCTCCCTGTCTGGCGGAGCGGCTGCCGCGCGTCGACCACCCGCTGCTGATCTACACGACCCCGCCGCTGCTCGCCAACGCCATCCGTGCGACGCTGGCGGGACACCGCCCGCCGGCCGCGCTGCCGGTGGAACTGCAAGGCGCGGCGTTCCTTCCCGCGGTAACGGGCTTCGAGGAGCCGCTGCGCAGATGGATCCGCAAGGTCTCGCCGCCGCAACAGGCGGAGCGCCCGCACACCGGCGGGGCCGATAGGAACGAGGGGCTGACGCACGGCATCCTGGCGCTGCCGCTGGACGAGATCCTGGCGGATGCGCGCGCCATCCATGCCTGCGACACGCCGCAATGGGACACGCACTACTGCGCCGCCCTGCTCGGCAAGCTCGGGCTGCCCCACCTGCCGCTGTGGTACCAGGCGATGTGGGGACAGGACTGGGCGCACCGGCTGCTGCGGCAGATCGTCGTGAACCGCGTCGCCGACGAGGCGCGGCTGCAATTCCTGGTCGCCAGGACTTTTGCGCAGCTCGATCCGCTGAGCTTCAGGGCACTCGTCGATGCCACCAAGCCGGCGGCTTTCCGCGACCTGCTGCTGAGCGTCAGGGCGATCGCGACGGCGACCGCGCCGGTCCGGCTGCCCGATCTCGACAAGCACTTCGCCTCGTCGCCGATCTGGGGCGCTCTCTATGCCCGCGCGCTCCGACGCGGCCTGCTGCCGGAACCCGAGGACCGCCTGGCGCAGCTCATCGAAAACCGCCATCTGGAGGAGTTCGGCCGGGCGTCGGCGGCCGTCGCGGCCCGTTCGCGTCGCCCCTTCGGCAGCTATCTGGCGGCGTTCCTGGTCGAACGGCAGGTCGAGGAACGCCATGTCATTCACCGCGTCCTGTCGACGCGCGCGCCGGCGCGCCTCGCCGCCGAACTGCCCGACTTCATCTCGACGCTGCTTTCCCGGAATGCGCCGGATGCCGGCCGGGATACGGTGAAGCTGGTCGCCAAGCTGGCCGAATATGCCGACCGGCAGCAGGACGAAGCGCTCGCCGACATGCTGATCGGAATCGCGCTCGCGCAGAAGCCGCGTTCGAAGCGCCTGCTGCGCACCAGGATCCTGCTCGCCGTGCGGCGCAACGATGTTTCGGGTTTCCAGGATGCCATCGAAAGCTTCAAGCATGTTTCGCCGACCGGGGTGGCCGGGCTGGTTTCGTATCTTCGCGAGCTTCATCCCGGTGAGACCGAAGCCCTTCTTGCCTCCTTCCCCGAACTGGCGGACTGATCTGATGACATCCATTCTCGACGAGATCGCGGTTCGCTGCGAGGATCCGGCGATCGCCGCCCTGACCAGCGACGTGTTCGACACGGTGCTGTTCCGCTCGCACGGAAGCTGGAACGACTTCCTCCTCGCGCTCGGCGCGGCGCTCGCCGAAGAGGGGTTGACGAAGCCCGGATTGAACCCGGAGAAATTCGTGCATTTCCGCAAGGCCGCGGAGAAGGACGCGCACGAGACGGCCCGGCAGATCGGCGTCCAGGCGGTGGCTTTGGAGGCGATCTACGCGGATTTCCCGGCGCAGTACCTGAGCGCGGGAACCGATGCGGCGAAGCTCGCATCCTTCGAGTTCGCCTTCGAGAGGCGGGCGATCTTCTCGCTCCCCAGCTACCGATCCTTCTTCGGCGGGCTGCGCCAGCGCGACCTCAAGGTGCTCTTTGCCAGCAACAGCTACTATTCCGCCGCGCAGATCGGCGAACTGCTCGTCGCCGCCGGGGTTTTCGCCAGGGGAGACGTGCCGACCATCTATTCGTCCTGCGACCATGGGCTGAACAAGAACGGCGGCCTGTTCGCGGCGATCTGCAAGGCGGAAGATCTGCTGCCCGCACAGATCCTGCACATCGGCGACAACCCGGTCACCGATGTCCGCGCCGGCATCGAGGCGGGGGTCAGCGTGATCGCGGTGGGCGAGGCACGCATGCACGCCGACTACGGCCGACCGCTGTACAAGGACGTCCGGCGCAGCGACGCTCCCTTCCTGTCGCCCCTGCTGACGCTGACCACGGTCGGCGCCGGCAGCCGCGGCTACGAACAGTTCGGCTACCAGTTCCTCGGTCCGATGGTGCTCGGCTTCGTCGAGTGGCTGGAGGCCATGCGCGAGGAAAGGCAGGCGGAAAAGCTGCTCTTCGCGGAACGCGAAGGCATTTTCCTGATCGAGGCCTACGATGCGTGGATGGAGGCGGCCGGCCGCGGACCCAGGACCAGGAGCAAAAGCCGGACCAAGCCGAGTTCGCTGCTCGCCGTTTCACGCGCTGCGCTTTTCCCGCTGTCGTTCCGCTTCGGTTCCGTCGCCGAGCGCGTCGACCTGATCAAGCGCAGCGCCGCCGCCGGCCTGGAGGACATCGCGGCGCGGCCGCTGCAGAAGGAGTATGCGCAGGCGCGCGACTACCTCAAGTCGATCGTCGCCGCCGGCAGCAGGATCATCTTCGTCGACGTCGGCTACAAGGGGACCATCCAGAAGCAGCTCGACGCCTTCTTCGAGGGCGAGCAGCTCGGCGTCGACATGCACGGCGCCTATCTCATCCACCGCAAGTCGGGAGCCATGCGATCCGGTGTCTCCGGCTATCTGTGCGAAAACAGCTACCCCCGCGACCTCCTGGCCGATACCGACGGCGGTGTCGCCGTCCTCGAACAATGCCTGATGCCGGACAGCGGCACCGTGACCGGCTACGGGCCCGACGCCACCGTCGAGCGCGGCGAGGTCAAGGTGCCGGCCGGGCAGCTTGCCGAGCAGCGTCTCGTCCAGAAAGGCGCCCTGGCCTTCATCAAGGACTATGCGGAGCTCTGCCGCGCGGCACGGCGCGAGCGCTCCGGGCTGTCCGCCGAGTCGATCGCCGAGGAAACCATGCGCTGGCTGACCAGGCCGTCGCCGCGCATCGCCGGCCTGTTCCGCCACTGGGTGCACGAGGTCAACATGGGCACGCCGCATGTCCTGCCGATCGTCTCGGAAGTCGCGCTCGGCGACTTCATCCCGACGCGCGAGACGGTTCGGGCGGTCGGCGGCTGGAAGGCTTCGCTGCGGGAGCGCATTCCCCTGGTGCCCAAGACGCAGCGGGAAGTCGTCGTCACCGCAAGGCTGCTCGCCTGCGCGTCGCGAGGGCCCTTCGCGCTGACGCCGCTTCGCAGCGCGACCTTCGAGCGCCGGGTGCTGTCGGGCAACTGTCCGGCTCCCAAGGGCGAGACCGTGACGCTCCTCGTGCTGCGGGAGTGCGAGATCCTCGACGGACGGCCGGTCGGCATCAGGCTGGCCTGGCTGCCGATCGGCGATCCGACGGAACAGAGCGACGAGGACGCGGCCTGTGGCGCCATGAACCAGATCGCCTTCCGGCACGAGAGCGGCCGCCTCACCGCGGACGCCCCTCCCGAAGTCAATCCATTCTCGATGTCGTTCACTGCCGCATCGAAAAGCCTGCGGATCAAGGTGGACGGCGCCTTCGCCGTGGCCTCGGTGCGATTCGAGATCGCCGAACTGCCGCGCGCCGCGAAGCCGGCAGCCTCGCCGGCAAAGCCCGTGGGGACACCGGCCAAACCGACGACCGCCGCTGCCAAGCCAGCGCCGGCCAAGCCCGCCCCCGCCGCCAGGACAAGCACCGCCTGACCTACGGTGTTGGGCGGTCTGTCGGGAAAGCCGGCGCCTACAGCAGCTTCAGCCGTCGCAGCAGCCGGTCGACAGGGCGCGCGATCGCGCCGGGCAGGAGCGCGTCGCCGATCGTGTAGACGGCGCGGCGGACGGGATCGTAGCCGGCGCGCCGGGCCTGGAGCCCCTTCGACTTCGAGCGCCGCAGCATCGGCTTGAGGCTGTCGCGGATCTGGACGGTCGCCTCGTGGCTTTCCACCATGCCCCTGAAATAGGGGGTGGCGCGGACCGCGTCGGCGGCACGCAGGTCGCGCGACAGGGCGGTCAGGGCGCTGTCCACGATGACCGCCGCCGCGGAACGCCCCAGCCGCGGGAAGAAGGCATCGATCCAGCCCCGCTCGGGCTCGCCGATCTCGTCCGCGCCGATCTGGTCGAAGGTCCTGAGCAGGCCGCTTTCGAGAAAGACGGGGTTGCCGAACTTCTCGTGGACGCCGAGATCGAGGACCGCCGCAGCGCGACAGCCCGCCGCGATCGCCTCCAGCGCCGCCGTCGATGAAAAGGTGAGCAGCAGGTCAACTTCGGGAAGAAGGTCGGCGACCGGCGTGTAGTCGATCCGGAAATTGGCCGGCAGCACCTCGCCGCGCAGCAGATCCTCGGGATGGAACAGCATCTTGTGGAAGGTGGACTCTCCCAGCCGGTGCCGGGGCTTCAGCAGCACGGTGCGTTCCGGATGGGCGCGCGCATAGCCGATCAGCCGACGGTAGGCGTAGAGCCTGTCCCAGGCCGTATCGGGCACCGTCGGCTGGTCGGCGTAGAGGACGGTACGGATCGGTCCGCCGCGCAGGGGCGCAAGCTCCGACGGCAGGAACGGCATTCCGGAAAGCAGCAGATTGCCGGTCGGCAGCGAGAGATGCCGCGCAGCGGACTCGAAGCGCTCGAGATCGGCTCTCGAATTGACGGCGACGACGTCGCAGGCGCAGCGGTCGAGATAGCCGGCCACCAGCTTTTCGATGATGATGCCGACCCACCCCGCCACCAGTACCGGAGGCCGCCGGCCCAGCGTCTCGCCCATTCGATGCAATTCGATCGAGATGCGCTTGGTCGACGGACCGGACAGGGCCGAGACGAAGACGTCGCTCAGCATGGCGAAGGCCATCATTTCCTTCCAGGCGACGCGCTCGACACGATCCACGCCGGCGTCGGCGATCTGCGCATCGCTGAGCGCCGACCGCACGTCGGGAACGACGATCCGGCAGGCGACGCCGCGGCTTTCGAATTCGGCGCGCAGGCCGGCGCTCCACTTCAACTGGGAATCGAAGGCCGCCGCAAACAGAGCTGTCGTCATCCGGATCCTTTCCGCTGGTGGCGTGCGCCCGCCCGCACCGGGCCGTGCTACGCCACCCAAAGCGCGTCGCGTCAAATCGGACTCAGGTGACGCACCTTGAGTTCTTGGTTTGAT
>JAHBYY010000049.1 GCA_019635715.1 Rhizobiaceae bacterium
CGCCGGCACCTTCGACGACGACGGTGCCGGTGTTGTAGATCTTGTAGGTATCGTTGCCGCCAAGGCCCTTGAGCACGTCGGCGGCGCCCTTGCCGCCGTCCGAGATGATGTTCCTGCCGGCATTGCCGGTGATTTCCTGAGCGACCTCGTTGCCGTAGAGGTTGATCGCCTTGGTGCCCTTGTCATCCGTCGTCGACAGCAACTCGACATGAACGCCCTCCAGCAGGTCGTAGGAGGCCGACGCCTTCACATGGTCAGCCGTCCCGCCATCGATAGCTTCGATCACCACGTCGGAATTGCGGTCGACGATATAGATGTCGCTGTCGGCGCCGCCGTCCAGCGCGTCCTTTCCGGTGCCGCCGTCGAGCGTATCGCCGCCGGCGCCGCCGCTCAGCGTGTCGTCGCCTGCGCCGCCCTTCAGCGTGTCGGCGCCGCCATTCCCTCTGAAGTCGTCATCGTTGTTGCCGCCTTCCACCGTCTCGCCGATGTCGTCCGACCCGGTGAACAGGTAGTTGGCCTCGAAGTCGAATATGCTGGACGAGTTGTTGCCGAGCCGGAAGATTTCGAACCCGGTCATGTCATAGCTGACGCGCTTGAGGCCGTAGCCGTCGTCGAACCAGCCGCCGGCGGTCCCCGACTGGTTGTCGACGAAGCCGTCGAACTCGAAATCCGCTCCCGCCAGATCGAGCGTGTCCGTGCCGGCTCCGGCGGAGACGGCTATTGTGGAATCCGAGCTGCCCGGCACGTCCAGAAACGCCAGGCGGTCGTCGCCGGAACCGAACGTGACGCCGATGTGCCCCGAAGCGGTGCCGTCGATTCTCAGGTCGCGCGCCTCGGTCGCGCTGCCGATGAACTCGAACGAGCGCAGGGATCCGTTTATGAAATAGGTCTCGAACCCGCCGATCGCCGCCGCGAAGGCGTAGGAGCCGCTCGGTCCCCCCGACGTCCAGTAGTCGAAGTCCGCGACGAGGCTCCCCTTGTCCGTGTCGAGAACCACGTCGAGACTGTTGAAGAAATAGCTGCCGTTTCCGTCGCGAAAGTTCCCGGAAAGCAGCCTCCTGAGATCGAGAGTGTCCTCGCCTTCGCCGCCCTGATACTGGTGTGTGCCCTGGCTCACCGCCCCGGCCTCGTAGACATCGTTGCCGGAACCGAGGTCGATGATGCGGTTGACCGAGCTGACGAGGCTGCGCTCCTCTCCGGGATCTGAATCGGCGTCGACGAAATCGCTGCCGTCGCCGGCCGACACCGTGTCGTAGTCGCCGTCATGGGCGAGCAGCACCGTGTCGGCCTGATCGGAGGTCGTTATCTTGCTGGCGGAGAACGTCGGCGCTCCCCAGGACATGACCGTGGTGCGGCCGGTGAAGTTCACTTCCTCGAAGCCGATGATCTCGTAGCCCGAGGGCTCGCTCGGGATGCCCGTTGCGAGATCGAGCACGAACAGCTCGACGAGGCCTCCGTTGAACACGTCGTAGCCGTCGCCGCCCTCGAAGATGTCGGTCCCGCTCCCGGGAGAGCTTCCCATCGACAGCGTGACGGAATCGTTGCCATTGCCGAGGCTGACCCTGTCGAATTCCTGCGCGGTGGAACCGCCGACATGCAGCACCACATGGTCGTCGCCGTCGCCGCCGAAATAATTGTCGAAACCGCTGCCGAGGTCGGCATCGACATTGACCTCGCCGGTCACGTCGACGGTGTCGTTGCCCAATCCGAGGTCGATGGTGACCGCGGCCGCACTGGGTCCGGACGACGCCATCTGCACGAAGACGCCGGAACTCCCGTCATGGTCGAAGACGATGTCTCCCGGCCTCGCCTGGAAGATGTCGTTGCCGCCGTCGCCGTAGAGATGGTCGATGTCGAGGTCGTCGCCGCCGTCGAGCGTATCGTCGCCGGCATCGCCGTACAGCCAGTCGGCACCGGTGCCGCCGTCGACGAAATCGTCGCCATAGTCCAGCGTGACCGTATCGTTGCCCCCGAGGGCAAAGAGCGTGTCGTTGCCCTCCGATGCGTCCTTGACGTCGCTTCCTTCGGTGAAGGTGAGGAAGTGGTTGTAGATGAAGTCGAAGAACGCCAGGGGATCGGCGCGCTTGTAGTTCGCCGCCGTCGCCGCGTCGTAGAAGGTGGCCGCCGTCTGTTCCAGCCAGCCCTCGATGGTCGAAACCGGAACCAGCTTGTCGGGGGCCACTACCGAATCGACGAGCTTGTAGTCGCTGGACAGGTCGATCGCCAATTGCTGCCCGAGCGCCAGGAGTCCCGAAATATAGGGCGCCGACATGCTCGTGCCGGTCAGCGAGCCATATGTGTCTCCGGGGACGGTCGACTTGATGCCGTAGCCGGGCGCCGCGATGTCGAGGATCCCCGGGCTGCGCTGCGAACTTTCGTGGAAGCCTGATTCCGAGCTTGTCGTATTGCCGACCGAGATCGCGTTCGGATCGCTCGCGGGTGACGAGATGCCGGCTTTGCTGCCGCCGTCGAGGAAATCATTGCCCGCGGCGACGACGACGGAGATGTTCTTCTGATTTACGAGCGTGGCGAATTGCGACGACGCATAGGTGGCGCCTTCCTGCGTGTTGAAGGCGCCGTTGCCCAGCGAGAGGTTGACGGCGACGATGTTGTATTGATGGCCGTAGGTGATGACCCAGTCGAGCGCCTGCTGGATGTCCGTCGTATCGAAATTGTTGCCGTTCGCCGACGCCTTCAGCACGACGATGTTCACGTCGGGAGCGACGCCGTATTTGGTGGAGCCGACGATGCCGGCGACATGCGTCCCGTGAATGCCGGAATCCGTCGCATCCGTCGTGCCGTTGGCGGCGCCCGCGAAGTTGCGCGCCGCCACGATCCGATCCGAAAGCCCGTCTCCGTTGCCATCCGGCCCGAAGCCCGGGTGGTTCATGTCGATGCCGGTGTCGATCACCGCGACCGAGACCGCGCCGAACCCGTAGCTGGAGCCGTCCAGATTGACGAACCGTGGATCGTTCCGGACGTCGGCCATTGTCGACACGACAGAACTCCATCTTCAGACGTGTTCAGCGACGAAGACCGCCAGTTTCGGCATGAGCCAAAACGGCCGATGACCCCGAGCCCGTTTCCAGGCTCTGGGTAGCATCGGCCGAGCAAGGTGTAAATCGGCCTTGAAATCCCCTGAAGTATCCGGCCGATTGTCGACAGCCGCCTGAAGTAGAACGGGCCGGCCAACCTCAGGTGATGAAGAAGTCTCCCGCATTCATGCCTGGAAGGCCCTCCATCACCGCGAACTTGATCGCCGCCGCCGCGCCCGTGCCGTCCGGGTCGTAGCGCAGGATGCCGGTGTCGGTCTCGTAGACGATGCGGTCCAACGCGTCGGTCGCCTTGCCGTCGGCGTTGGCGACGAAGGCCGACGCGGCCAGCGCTCCGACAGGCCCCGCTTTGGTGAAGATGGCCGATGACAGGCTGATCAGGTCGATGCCGGAAAAACCCTTGATCGTGTCGACATTGGTCGTCTCGTTCAGCGCATAGCTGAAATAATAGGTGTCGGCGCCGGCGTTGCCGGCCAGCGTGTCGTTGCCGAGACCGCCCGAGATCTTGTCGGCGCCGGCCCGGCCGCTGATCAGGTCGTCGCCGTCATAGCCGCGCAGGACGTTGTCGCCGTCATTGCCGGTGATCGTCTGGCCCAGCTCGTTGCCGTAGAGATTGATGCTGTCGATTCCGGTGTCGCTGGTGGTCGTCAGCGCTTCGACGTGCACGCCGGCCTTGAGCACGTAGCTGACGCCCGCCTTGATGGTGTCGATGCCCTCGTTGAACTTCTCGACCACCACGGCCTGCGAGTTGTAGACGAAATAGGTATCGTTGCCATTTCGCCCGATCAGCGTGTCCGCGGCACCGCCGCCGGCCGAGCCGCCGTCGCTGATCGCGTTGTCGCCGTCATTGCCGGTGATCTCCTGCTTCAGCAGATTGCCGCGCAGCTTGATCGCATCCGTGCCGGTCGGCGAGGTGGTCTGCAGGCGTTCGATGCCGACGTCGGCGGCGAGATAGAAGGTGACGGCCGTCTGCACCGTGTCCAGCGTTCCGCCGCTCGTGGCGGCCGACTCGACGATGATCGCGTTCGAATTGCCGACGATATAGGTGTCGTTGCCGTCGAGCCCGCGCATCGTGTCGGCCTTGCCGCCGATGCCGCCATCGTTGAGGATGTTCGCGGCGCTGTTGCCGATCAGCGTGTCGGCGCCCTTGCCGCCCGTCGCGTTCTCGATGACCACGCCGGCCGCGATGGTGAAGCCGCCGAAGATGCCGGCGACGTAGGAGACGTATCCGCCGCCGCCGCTCTCGTATTTGAGCGTCGCCGGGCGCAGGTCGATGGTGGCGGAGGAACTGCCGCTGTAGGCGATCGTGTCGTTGCCGCCGGCGTCCCAGATGCAGGCATACATCGTGCCCACGGCATTCTTGGTGGGCAGCAGATAGTTGTCGTTGCCGGTCTTGAAGGTCGTGTTGGCACCGTACTTCTGCTGAAGCACGGCGATGTCCAGCGCCATCACCGTGGCCTGCCGCCCGTAGTTGACGCTCGGCGTCTCCCCCAGCTTGACGGGCCAGCCGTCATTGTAGGTCATCGTCGTGTAGACGCCCTGGTTGAGGTTGAAGTCGCCATAGCTGTCGAATTCGCCGGTCACGCCATGCATGACCGTCGAGGTGCCGCCGTCGTCGTGCGGATGGGCGAGACCCATCGCGTGGCCGAACTCGTGAAGCAGGGTGATGAAGCCGTTGCCACCCTGGGCGAGACCGGATGTCGTCCATCCCAGTCCGCCGGAATTGAACCAGCCGATGCCGGCATCCGACTCGCCGGGCGGATTGAAATAGCCGAGCGTCGTCGAACTGGGTTTTGAACCGATCTGGAAAACGAAGGTCGCCGCGTCGGAGTCGAACGTCTCCTCGAACTTGACGTTGATGACGTTCTCGTACTGCTTCATCGCCGTGACGGCGGCGTTCTTCTCGGTCTGCGTCCAATCGTTGGACGTCTCGTCGTCGAAGCTCTCGCCCTTGGTGGCAAAGTAATAGGTGATCTTGCCCCCCACCGTGGCGACTTTCGTCCCCCAGTCGATGGAATCCGTCGGCAGATCGCCCTTGGCGGACACGGTTGCACCGGTCCCGCCGGAGGACCCGATTGAATCGCTCATGATTGTTCCCCTCAACGCCGGTCCCTTGCTCAAGGGATAGTCCATCCCGGGCGCCGTGCATGCACTTTACAAAGTGCTGCCGCCTGCGCAAGCAGGGCAGGGGACCCCAAGCAAAATTTACTTTCGCCAGCGGGAGGCAAGCCGTGGGCTACTTGGTCGCCGAAGCAACCAAGCAACGGTGGTCGTGAAACAGCTTCGCAAAGACTGGCTTTTCGCAACATGGGCAGGCCGACAACCGACCGCACCCGGACGGCGCGCAGGGCTGGCCTCGGGCTGCTCTGCTTTGGCGGCTGTGAAGGACTCCCGGCGATGTCCTTTGGAGAATGGTCGGAGTGGCGGGATTCGAACCCACGACCCCTTGACCCCCAGTCAAGTGCGCTACCGGGCTGCGCTACACTCCGGACCGGCTGCTCTGTACAGGCGAACGACGCGGCCGGTCAACCGATATTCGCGGCCGAGCGGCCCGGCGATCGATGCCGTTGCGAGCGGCGCGCTGATGACCGGCCTCCAGCGCGATTCCGCCCCAGATCAATCCGAGCAGGAGATAGAAATGCCGCCAGTGGTCGGTGTCGATGATGCTGCCGAGGCCGATGTGGCCGAGGAACACGACGTAGGCGCAGAGCAGGTAGGGCTGCCACGGGCGGTCGCGGAACAGGATGCGGAAGCCGAGCGCGACCGTCGACACCATCAGCGTCAGCCAGCACGCGAAACCCAGCCAGCCATAGTCCATCAGCGCCTTCAGCCAGATGTTGTGCGTGTCCTCGCCGTAGATCGTTCCGAACACCAGCGGTCCGATGCCGAAAGGCTTCTCCGTCGCCAACTGGAAGCCGATGCCGTAGCGGGCGAAGCGGCCGAGGCGCGCGCCGTCATAGTCCTGCACGAGCTGGGCCCGGGTTGTGAAAAGCTCCGCGACAGAGGGAATCTGCAGCAGGATGACCAGCGCCAGCACCATCAGCGCCAGCACCGCGACGGTCATCACGACGATGCGCAGCCGCAGCAAGCCGCTGCCCGTCTTGAGAAAGAGGGCGCCGACCAGCAGCACCGACGAGATCGCGAAAAGGCCCCATGCACCGCGCGAGAAGGAAAAGAAGATGCCGGCGACGATGATCAGAAGCGGAACGGCAACCAGCGGCATGCGCGCGGCGGGACCGGTCACCATCCGGTGCAGCAGGTAGATGCCGGGCAGCGTCAGGAACGGTCCGAACACGTTGGGATCCTGGAAGGCGCCCGCCGCGCGGTCGTATTTGGTGAACATGTCGGCGCCGGGGAAGGCATGGAAATAGCCGGCGACGCCGAGCAGCGAGGTTCCGACCGCCGCCCAGACATAGGCGACGAAGATCGTCCGGTAGAGTTCTGGCCTGGCTGCCGTGACCGCCGCGAAGAACACGGCGGTGAAGGCCAGGAACAGCGAGACGGCGATGTAGAGCGGCGTGCCGGCCAGTTCGCTCATCTGCAGCATGGAGATCATGCCGCCGATGTTGAATGCCACCAGCAGCACCAGCAGAGGTGTGATGGCTGCCGGGATGCGCAGGCCGAAGATCGCCCAGACGCCGATCAGCCCGGCCATGTAGAGTTCATAGGGCGCCGGTTCGCGGATGACGAAACCCGACAGCAGAACGCCGGCCGCCACCGCGCCGGTCGACAGCAGCGCAATCCGCTTGGCGTCGATCGCCTCCCGCGGGAGAGGGGCGGCGAGCGTGCTCAATAGGCGTTTTCCGTGTTGAGCAGGCGGATCGGCGTCAGGAACAGGATCTTGAGGTCGAACCAGAGCGACCAGTTCTCGATGTAGAAGAGGTCGAACTCGGTCCGCATCTTGATCTTCTCGTCGGTGTCCATCTCGCCGCGCCAGCCATTGATCTGGGCCCAGCCGGTCACTCCCGGCTTGACGCGGTGACGGGCGAAATAGCCGTCGACGACTTCGTTGTAGAGGAGGTTGTGGGTCTGCGCGGCCACCGCGTGCGGACGCGGGCCGACGAGCGACAGCGATCCGAACAGCGCGTTGAAGAATTGCGGCAGTTCGTCGATCGACGTCTTGCGGATGACCCGCCCGACGCGGGTGACGCGCGGATCGCCCTTGGTGACGGCCTGCTTGGCGGTGGGATCGGAGCGATCCGTGTACATGGAGCGGAACTTGTAAACCTCGATCACCTCGTTGTTGAAGCCGTGGCGCTTCTGCTTGAACAGCACCGGCCCCTTCGAATCGAGCTTGATGGCGATGGCGGTGGCCAGCATGACCGGCGACAGGGCAATGATGCCCATCACGCTGAAGACGATGTCGAAGGCCCGCTTGGCGACCGAGTCCCAGTCGTTGATCGGCTTGTCGAAGATGTCGAGCATCGGCACCGAGCCGATGAAGGAATAGGCGCGCGGGCGGAACTGGAGCTGGTTCGAATGGGCCGACAGCCGGATGTCGACCGGCAGCACCCACAGCTTCTTCAGCAGCGACAGCACGCGCTGCTCGGCCGTCAGCGGCAGCGAGACGATCAGCATGTCGATGCGGGCCATGCGGGCGAACTCGATCAGCTCCGCGACATTGCCGAGCTTCGGGTAGCCGGCCACGATGGCGGGCGAGCGCCGGTCGTTGCGGTCGTCGAAGATGCCGCAGATGCGGATGTCGTTGTAGGGCTGCTGCTCGATCGAGCGGATCAGCGTCTCGGCTGCCGGGCCGCCGCCGACGATCAGCGCGCGCCGCTCCATGCGGCCGTTGCGCGCCCATTTGCGGATGAACTGCGCCAGCACGAAGCGCGAGGCGAGCACGAGCACGAAGCCGGAAACGAACCATCCGCCGAACAGCACGCGCGAAAAATCTTCGGAGATCTTCAGGAAGAATCCGGCCATGGCGAGAATGGCGAACACCGCGGCCCACACCGCGACGATCCGCCCGAGCGAGCGGGACGGGCGCAGCAGCGCCGGCACCTGATAGCAGTCGGCGATCTCCAGCCCGACGATCGTCAGCAGGGCACCGCACAGGATGACGATCGGATAGTGCCAGAAGAGATGCGTGCCCAGCCCGACGTAATAGGCGAAGAAGGCGGCGCCGGCGGCGGAGATCATCGCGAATTCGCACAGCCGCAGCACGCCGCTGACCATCACCGGCGACATCGTATCGCGGCGATACTGCTGGGCGACCTGGCGCGCGATCTTTCCGAGCGTCGGCGAATCGCCCTTGGGCCGCGGGCCGGCGTCGAAGCTTCGCACGGCCTCAGGCGAGAAGCGGTCGGCGGGATCGATATGCGTCATCAGCCAGTGCCCGGTATGTTCGGGACTGGTTCTACCGCAGCAGGACTAAGATTCCCTTGAAGGACAGGCCGCAGTTTGAACGATGGCGGTTGTCGGCGGCGAGGTGCGTCAGCGCATCCGCGCAAGTGCGTGCTCGTAGGCGGCGACGATCTCGGCCGCCATGACCTCGGCGCTGAACCGGGCCTTCAGGTCGGATGCCGTCGGCATCAGCCGCGCAAACCCGTCAGGGTCCGAAAGCGCTCGCCCCATCGCCTGCGCCAGCGACCCGACGTCCGGCTGAACGAGCGCCGGGGAGCCTGCCGGAAAAATCTCCGGAATGCCGCCGACGCCGGTCGCCACCATCGTCTTGCCGGCGGCCAGCGCCTCAAGCACGATATAGGGCATCGCCTCGGCGCGCGACGGGATGACGATGACCCGGCCGAACGCGAAGGCCTGGCGGGCAGCCGTCGGCGGCACGAAGCGGACGCGCTCCCCGAAGCCGAGCCGGATCGCCTGCTGCTTGTAGCTTGACAGGTCGTCGCCGTCGCCCACCATCACGGCGCGCAGGGGGCGGCCTGCCGCCGCCTCCACCCGCGCCAGCGCATCGAGAAAGAGGTCGGGGCCTTTGAGGTCGCGCATCATGCCGATGTAGAGGAAATCGGCGGCGTCCGCCTCCAGGGCCACGGGCTCGAACTCGCCGGCCCGCAGCCCGTTGTAGACGAGGCTGTTCGGGATCGGCGGCTCGCCGACCTTCTGCCTGTAGGTGCGGCGCTCATAGTCCGAGACGAACAGCAGATGGTCGGTGAAGCGGCCCATGAGCCGTTCCAGCCCGAAGAACACCTTCCCGGTGGTGGTGTTCTCGTCGTAGTGCAGGCTGCCGCCATGCGGCGAATAGAGGCGGGCTACGCGAGACCTGAAAACCCGCAACAGTGTCCCGAACAGCCGGGCGTAGACGCCGCCCTTGGCGCCGTGCCCATGCACGATGTCCGGTCGCAATTCCTTGATGAGTCTGAACGTCCGCCACGCCGCGGCGAGGTCGCCGGGGCCGACGTGGCGCTGCATCGGCGTGCGGTGGACCCCGAGTTCCAGCCTGTCGGAGAGCGCCGAGAACAGCCTCTCCTCGAACTCTCCCCCCGTGGTGGAATCGCAGACGATGCCGACCTTGTGGCCGGCCGCGACCTGCGCCTCGGTCAGGTCGCGGACATGCCGGAAGATCCCCCCGACGGGCGACCTGAAGCAATGGACGATCCGCATGCCGGTCACGGCCGCCGGCGGCTCAGAACAGCCGTTCGCGGATATAGATCGTATCGCCCGGCAGGAGCGGATCGGAGGTGACGACGCGTCCGGTCATCACCTTGCCGTTGATGTCGCGGGTGATGTCGACATTGTCCTGGTTGGCGCGCGGCGTGAAGCCGCCGGCCATCGCCACGGCCTTCTGCACCGTCAGGCCGGGAACGTAGGAATACTGGCCGGCCGAGCCGACCTCGCCCATGACGAAGATCGGCCTGTAGCGGTCGATCTCGACCGAAACGTCGGGATCGCGCAGATATCCCTGGCGCAGCCGGTCGGCGATCGACGCTTCGAG
This sequence comes from Rhizobiaceae bacterium, assembly GCA_019635715.1. Taxonomy (GTDB): domain Bacteria; phylum Pseudomonadota; class Alphaproteobacteria; order Rhizobiales; family Rhizobiaceae; genus Kumtagia. The sequence goes on from JAHBYY010000049.1 coordinate 9,946, forward strand.
CGTCTGCATGGTCTCGCCGCGCGCCGGTACGGAGCCGATCAGCGGGAAGGCGATATAGCCCGAGGAATCGACACTGTAGGTGTTGGTCAGGCTCTCCTGTTCGAACACGGTGACGCGCACCCGGTCGCCGGCTCCCAGGCGATAGGGCTGGTTCAGGGCGGCATGGAAGGCTGCCGGGGCCGGCCGGTAGCCGGAGCAGCCGCCGACCAGAAGGGCGAGCGCCAGCGCTTGGACGATGGAGACCCTGAGCTTCATGGTCGCGGACATTCCTCGATCTTCGCCACGGCGCGCCGCGGTGTGAATTCGGACAAGCCCGTTATCGATCGGTTAGGGTTAATTTGGCGTAAAGGCGGGGCGATGCGGCCGGCGCCGGACATCCTCTGTGCTGCCGCCGGTTAACCGCTGAGTTACCATAGTTGTTTACGCTCACTTGCGACTGGACTTTGGAGTAGAGCGTATGTCGCAGCTGAACTCAGCGGACAGGGACGTCGATGTCGACCTCGGACGGCTGTTTGCAAGCCTGCTCCGCGATTGGCGTCGCATCCTCGGCGCGGCAGTCGCCGTGTCGCTGCTGGCGTTCGTGCTCTCGCTGCTGGCGACCTCGCACTACAAGGCCGAGACGCGCCTGCTGATCGAGACCCGTGAATCCGTGTTCACGCGTCCGCAGGGCGACGTGACCGACAGCGGCCAGACGCTGGACGAGGAAGGGGTCGTCAGCCAGGTCGAGCTGATCACCTCGACCGACATCCTCAAGGACATTGCCCGAAAGTTCGATTTCGGGTCGCTGCCCGAGTTCGATGCGGCGAGCGGCCTGTCGACCTTCGGACGGCTGCTGGTGATCGCCGGACTGAAGAGCGATCCGGCCGAAGTGCCGGCCGAAGAGCGCGTCCTCAAGGCGTTCCGCGAGAAGCTGAACGTCTACCGGGTCGAGAAGTCGCGCGTCATCGTCATCGAATTCTCCTCGGAAGACCCGAAGCTGGCGGCCGATGTCCCGAACGCCATCGCCGAGGCCTACCTCGCCGTGAACCGCGACGCCAAGCTGCAGTCCAATGCCGCGGCCACCGAATGGCTCGAGCCCGAGATCAAGGCGCTGACCGGACGCGTCCGCGACGCCGAGGCGAAGGTTGCCGCCTACCGCTCCGAGTCGGATCTGCTGATCGGCGACAACAACACCATGCTGGCCACGCAGCAACTGGCCGAACTGTCGACCGAACTGTCGCGGGTGCGCGCCAATCGCGCCGCCGCCGAAGCCAATGCCGAGAGCGTCCGCCAGGCGCTGGCGACAGGCGGCTCGCTCGACTCGTTCCCGGATGTGCTGTCGTCCGAACTGATCCAGCGGCTGCGCGAGCGCCAGGTGCAGTTGCGCGCCGACATCGCCGACCTCTCGACCACGCTGCTCGACAACCATCCGCGCATCCGGGCGATGCGCTCACAGCTCTCCGATCTCGACCGCCAGGTGACCTCGGAGGCCCAGAAAGTGCTTCAGGGGCTTTCCAATACGGCGCGGTCGGCAAAACTCCGCGAAGACCAGCTCCTCGCCGACCTGAACCGCCTCAAGGCGGAATCCTCGCGCGTCGGCGAGAAGGAAGTCGAGCTGCGGGCGCTGGAGCGCGATGCGGCGGCGCAGCGCGAACTGCTCGAATCCTATCTGACCCGCTATCGCGAGGCCGCGTCGCGCCGCGACGGCAATTACCTGCCGGCCGATGCCCGGGTGTTCTCGCGCGCCGTGGTTCCGCTCGAGCCGTATTTCCCCAAGGTCGTTCCGATCGTCGGCGCCACCTTCGCCGGTTCGCTGCTGCTGATGGCCATCGCGACCCTGCTGCGCGAGCTGTTCTCGGGACGGGCGATGCGGCCCGCCGCCGGCGGCCGCTTCGAGCCGGTCCGGCAGATCCGCATGCCGGATCCGGCGCGTGCCGATGGCGAGCCGGTCTTCGGAAACTCGGTTGCCGCAGCAGGCGGGCCGATCGACGGTGCCGGCCTGGACGCGGCCGAGGCGGCCGACATGCTGATGGCAGCCGGCGTGGCGCGCGCGCTCTTCATCTCGCCGGAAGGCGACGAGGCCGCGGCCAGTGCCGTGCTGGTCGCCCGCGAGGTGGCGGATGCGGGCCTGCGCGTGCTGCTGATCGACCTCACCGCGACGGGCGCGGCGTCCGCGCCGATGCTCGACGGAACGCATGCCGCGGGCATCACCAACCTGCTGGCGTCCGAGGCGAAGTTCGTCGACGTCATCCACGCCGACCACTATTCCGACTGCCACGTCATCCCGGTCGGCACGGCCGACCAGGCCAAGGCGATGCGGGCGGTCGAGCGGCTGCCGATCATCCTGGAGACGCTGTCCACGGCCTATGACATGGTCGTCGTCGAATGTGGCCCGGCGGGAACCGACAGCATCGAGCGCCTCGTCACGGACGGTACAGAAATTCTGATCAGCGTGATCGACGCCGACGAGGACGCGCTTGCCCTGCATGACGAAATCGAGGCAGCCGGCTATGGCCCGGTCAGCTTCGTGACGCCCGGCGGAAGCGGCATCCAGCCGATCCCGGATCGCTCGGCGGCCTGAGGCCGCGGAGGCCTTCGGCGCCGCAGCAACAACTCCCGCCGGTCAGCGGCAGCTTCGCGGCGGCCGCATGCGTATCACGGATCGCGGTCGTCCTGGTCGCCGCCCGCCGCCGGCTGCGGTTTGCCCGCGGCTTGCCGGCGAAGCGTCTTCACCAGCCGCCACAGCGCCGGCGAATTCTTGATGTAGGCCTTGCCGCGATTGGCGGCCCGAACCACAGCCGCCAGCGCATGTCCCTTGAGCGACAGCGGGTGGGTCACGTCCTGATGGATCGTCTCGATGTCGCACCACAGCCGCTTGTACAGCTCGTCGCCGACGCTGAAATCGTAGATCGCCATACCCTGTTCGGCGGCCTCCCGAATATTCTCGAAGAACAGGAAGTCGCCGGGACTGGCGTGCGACAGCTCGTCCTCGACAATCGCACCGAACTCGCAGATCAGCGTATCGCCGAAGCGGCTTGACCCGGTCACGGCCCTCAGCCTGCCTCCGACCTCCAATGCGTGCAGCACGAAGGGCTTCGGACTGGTCGCCAGAGCCCCGGTGAACAGGTCGAGGAGGAAGCGCCGCATCGCGGCGTCGCCGAACACGTTCGCGATGCCGGCCTTCCGGAAGCGCGCGGCCTTCATGTCGAGGAACGCGTCCAACTGCCGTTCGACCTCCGCGGCGGTGCGTGCCTCGATGCGCCGAAAGCCGCCGGCCGCGTCGAACTTCCGCGACTGCGACCGGTATTTCTTGCGCTTCCGCTTGCCGCTCGACCGCCCGAGAAGTTCGGTGAAGCCGCCCGCGAGACCGCAGGCCAGCGACACGTTGGGGCTCGGCGCATGCGGCAGATCGAGCAGCGGATTTCGCTGGCCGCCATGCTCGGGCAGCAGGCGCTCCAGCCGCAGCAGATCGATGTCGGGCCGGGCGTGGCGGATCGCCGCGACGATCGGCCGGATATCGGGACGCGCATGGCGGGCGATCGGCGCGAAATTGCCGTTGGCGTGCGTGCCCCCGATCAGCCGGGCCACGCGGAACGGGCCCCAGCGCACGACCTCCAGCGCGAGCACGTAGACGGGCCTTCCGCTGCGCGCGACCGTCGCGACGATGCCGTCCGCCTCGAACGCCCGCACCCAGGCGGAAATCCAAGCCGGCGCCTGTGGCGGCGCGCAGACGAGATCGCGTGCCGCCACGGCATAGGCGGCGGCGGTGGTGGCGGTGAGGGCCGACACGGACACGGAAAGGTCGGCGCGGGCGGCCTCCTCGTGGGCGCGGCCTTCTGCAATCCTCGCCACGGCGTCAACCATCCTTCAATCCTTGGCGCGTATTCATCGGCGGATGGGCTCCGCGTCGGCCGGCGACGACCCGACACTAGGTGCAAAAGGTGAAGGAATGCTCGACAGGGGGGAGGCGATCCGGAAGCTCGCCCTCAACCTCGCCCGCTATACCGGCCTTGCCCCGCTGGCGCGTCCATTCGTCGGCGGCGTGGGGGCGATCCTCATGTTGCACCGCGTCACCGCGCATCCGGGCCGCCCCGACAGCGTAAACCGCCATCTCGCCATCCATCCGGCCTTTCTCGACCGGCTGATTCGGGAAATGAAGGAAGACGGCTATCGCTTTGTGACGCTTTGCGAAGCCGTCGCCGGCATTGCCACGAAGGGGCGCGAGCGCTTCGCCGTCGTGACGGCGGACGACGGCTATCGCGACAATCTGTACGAAGCCCTGCCGGTGCTTGAGCGCCACGGCGTGCCGTTCACGATCTACGTGGCTCCGGCCCTGACCGACGGAACGGCCTGCCTGTGGTGGGAGGTCATCGAGGAGGTCGCGCAGCGCTGCGATCGCGTCAAGGTATCGACGCCGGGCGGCCCGATCGAGCTCGATGCCTCGACGCCGGCAAGGAAATACGCCGTCAACAGTTGGCTGCATGACTATTTTGCCTCGGAAGTCTCCGAAGCGGACCGCCACCGGGTTCTGACCACGCTTGCGGCGGAGCATGGCGTCGATCCCCTGGCCCCGAGCCGTGCGGCGCTGATGAGCTGGGACGAGGTTTCGCGAGCCGCGGCGCATCCGCTGGTGAGCATCGGAGCGCACACCGTCAATCATTTCATGCTGCGGCGGCTGGACGAGGCGACCGCGCTGCAGGAGATGCTCCGCTCCGCCGACATATTGGAGGCGAAGCTGGGCGTGCGCCCGCGCCACCTGGCCTATCCCTACGGCTACGCTAGCGCGGTCGGCGGGCGCGAGGTGGCGTTGGCGGCGCGGGCCGGCTTCGCATCCGCCGTCACCACCCGTCACGGCGTGCTGCAGCAGGGACATGCCGGCCACGTCCACGCCCTGCCGCGGATTTCCGTCAACGGCCGCTACCAGCGCGTCGCGCACATCCGGACGATGCTGTCGGGCGTCACCACGCCGATGGTCAATGCCGGCAAGGTGTTGGTGACGGTCTGATCAGGCCCTGGGCGGCTTGTTCATCCACGAGATGATGCCCATCGCCGGCAGCACCCACAGCAGTCCGCCGACGAAGAAATAGGCGAGGTGGACGAGCGGGCCGGCTTCGGCGAGCTGCGCCACCGCGATCATCGTGGCGACGAGCGCATAGATGATCACGAGCACCACGAGAACGATCGTCCCGATCAGCTTCTTCAGGCGGACTGGCATCTCGGCTCCGACCCACAACGGTCCACAGACCCTAGCCGATAGTCCGAAGCCGCGTGGCGCGCAACCGGCGCCGGCGCCCTGCGCGACCGCATGTCGCGAATGCGCGGCTTGCAAGGAGAGGTCGGCTGGTCCACCAATCGCCGCGGTTTACGGAGCCGGATTGCAGCCATGACCGCCATTGCCGACACAAATCAAGCGATCGTCGAGCGCGACAGGCTGCTGCACAACCGCGCCCTCATCCGTGCCTGGCTCTATGTCGCGCTGGTGGTCATCTTCGCGGTGGTGGTGGTCGGGGGCGCGACCCGGCTCACCGAATCCGGCCTGTCGATCACCGAATGGAAGCCCATCCACGGCATCATCCCGCCGCTCAACGAGGCGGAATGGCAGGAGGAGTTCGCCAAGTACCAGCAGATCCCGCAGTTCACGCAGTTGAACGCCGACATGGATCTCGAAGGGTTCAAGGCGATCTTCTGGTGGGAGTGGTCGCATCGTCTGCTGGCGCGCTGGGCCGGCGTGATCTTCTATGCCGCGCCCTTCGCCTTCTTCTGGGCGACCGGACGGCTCGAGCGCGGCTTGCCGGGCAAGCTCGGCGGCATTTTCCTGCTGGGCGGCCTGCAGGGTGTCATCGGCTGGTGGATGGTCGCCTCCGGGCTTTCGGACCGCACCAGCGTCAGCCAGTACTGGCTGGCCGTGCATCTGACGGTCGCTTCGCTGATCTTCGCCTCGATCATGCTGGTGGCGCGCGGCCTCGCGCCGCATTCCAGCCCACCGGCCGATGCATCGACGCGGCGTTTCGCCGGCATTCTGGTGCTGCTGGTGCTGGGCCAGATCTATCTCGGCGGCCTTGTCGCAGGTCTGGACGCCGGACTGAGCTACAACACCTGGCCGCTGATGGACGGCAGCATCGTGCCGGGCGACCTGTTCGTCATCGATCCCGCGTGGCGCAACCTGTTCGAGAACCCCAAGACGGTGCAGTTCATCCATCGGCTCGGCGCCTATATCTTGCTGGCCGCGGCGCTGTGGCACATGATCGCGGCGCGGCGGGCGCAGCCCGGAACGACGCATGCGCGCCGCGCGCTGGTGCTGTTCCATCTGGTGCTCGCGCAGGCGGCGATCGGCGTCGTCACGCTGCTGACCCATGTGCATCTGCACAGCGCGCTGCTGCATCAGGGCATGGCGCTGATCGTGCTCGGTTTCGCCGCCGCGCACTGGCGCGCTGCCAAGGGGGCTTATCCGCTCCCGACGGACATCGCCGTCAGGAGCTGAGGCGAACGGCGCGGATCGCCCGGACGATCGACAGTTCGCGCTCTTCCTCCACCGCATTGCTGTCGCCGGCGTGCCAGGCCGCCGACAGGCAGCCATAGGCGACGGCGTGGTCGAGCACCCGGCGCTCGTCCTGCCGGATGCTCGCCGCCAAAGTCGCCGCCATGAAGGCGATGCGCTCCGGGGCGCGGCAGAGATCGTCGCGGCCGAGCGGGTTGTAGAAGAGGTTCGCCGCGTCGAAGCCCGGGTCGCCGAGCACGCCCTTCGGGTCGATGGACAGCCAGCCGCGCGGCCCGAACAGGATGTTGTCATGGTGCAGATCGCCATGCAGCGGCCGGACGTCGATCGCTTCGTCCAGCAGGCGCTCGGCGAGCGTGGCGGCTTCGACATAGAGGCTGGGATTGCCCGCCGCCCGGTCGGCCCCGGCCTTGTCGAACAGGGCAGCGAACCGCTCGCGCAGCGGCTGCAACTGCGGCGGGGCAGGGCGGTCGGATGGTGCGTGCAGGCGCTCCAGCACTTCCGCCGCGATCAGCGTCGCGGCCCCGTCGCCATGGGCGTCGATCTCGTCGGACAGATGCCGCTCGCCGGCATGTTCGAGCATCATCATCATGCCCTCGAAGCCGAGCAGCCTTACCGCGCCCAGCCCGTCGCGCCATTCGAGCAGATGGGCGCCGCGCAGTTCGTCGTCGACATCGTCGAAGGGTTTTAGCGCCTTGACGATCGCCGGCTGGCCGTCAGCCAGCCGCACCTTCCAGATGCGGCTGGAAAACGTCTCGGTGACGAGAACCGGATCGCCGGCGCTCCAGCGCTCCGGAAAGACAGGCAGCTCCATTCAGAGCGGCCTGCCCAGCATCAGATCGAGGTTCTGCACGGCAGCCCCCGAGGCGCCCTTGCCGAGATTGTCGTAGACGGCGATCAGCGCCGCCTGCGCCCGCGCGTCGTTGCCGAACACGTAGAGCTTCATCTCGTTGGTGTCGTTGTAGCGCTCCGGGTCGATGTCCGGGACACGGTCCGTCTCGACATAGGGTGCGACGGTGACGGCGCCGCCGCCGAGGCCGGCATAATGGTCGGCGATGGCCGCATGCAGGTCGCGCCCGCTCGGCACCCGCTCGAGCGTGCCGAGCTGCAGCGGCACCATGGTGATCATGCCCTGGGCGAAATTGCCGACCACCGGCATCATCATCGGGTCGCGGGTGAGCTTCGCATACGCTTTCAGCTCAGGAACGTGCTTGTGCTTGAAGCTGAGCGCATAGGGCAGGAATTCCGGCGCATCCTCGCCTTTCGCCTGATAGTCCTCGATCATGGTGCGGCCGCCGCCCGTATAGCCGGAAATTCCGCTCATGGTGACCGGAAAGTCGGCAGGCAGAAGTCCCGCGGCGACCAGCGGACGCAGCGTGGCGATCGGGCCCTGCGGCCAGCATCCGGGGTTTGCGACCCGCTTCGCCGCGGCGATGGCGCGCGGCTGGTCCGAATCCATCTCGGCGAAGCCGTAGGCCCAGCCTTCGGCAACGCGATAGGCCGTCGAAGCGTCGATGACGCGGGTGGTTTCGTTGCTGATCAGCGACACGCTCTCTCGCGCCGCGTCGTCCGGCAGACACAGGATCGCGATGTCCGCGGCGTTGAGGAATTCGGCCCGCGCCGCCGGATCCTTGCGGCGCTCGGCCGGCACCGAGACGATCTCGATGTCGCGGCGGTCGGCCAGCCGGGTGCGGATCTGCAACCCGGTCGTGCCGTGTTCGCCATCGATGAAGATCTTCGGTCTCATGCGCGTGCAATGCCCAGTGAATCAGTAGGTTGGCTGCGGCTGCGGACTCGATGTCCCAGCCGCCGGTTTGCGGTCAGGCGGTCTCGCGCCTCTTTCGGGCTGCGAGCAGGCCGAGATAGTGCTGCGCCACGGTCGACGCCGCGATGGCCGTTATATCGGCATGATCATAGGCCGGCGCAACCTCCACGACGTCCGCCCCGACCATGTCGATATGGTCCATCTGGCGCAGCACCGACAGGATCTTCGACGACGATGGTCCGCCCGACACCGGAGTCCCGGTGCCCGGCGCGTAGGCGGGGTCGAGACAGTCGATGTCGAAGGTCACATAGGTCTTCTTGCCGGCGGTCCGCTCGGCGATCGCATAGGCGATGTCGGAGGCCCGCATGTCCTCGACATCGTAGCCGTATAGGATCTTGATGCCGAAATCCTCCGGCGCATGCGTGCGGATGCCGACCTGGATCGAGCGGTCCGGGTCGATGACGCCCTCGCGCACGGCGCGGGCGACGAAGGAGCCGTGGTCGATGCGCTTGCCGTCGTCGAACCATGTGTCCTGGTGTGCGTCGAACTGGACGAGCGCCAGCGGTCCGTGCACCGCGGCATGCGCCTTGAGCAGCGGCCAGGTGACGAAATGGTCGCCGCCGAGCGACAGCAGGAAGGCGCCCGACGCCAGCAGCTTCCTGGCCTCGCGTTCGATCGCCGCCGGCGTCTTCTGGTGGTTGCCGTTGTCGAGCAGGCAGTCGCCGTAGTCGACCACCTTCAGGCTCTCGAAAAGATCCATGTGGAAGGGATACTGGGGATCGTTGTCCATGATCGCCGCGGCCCGCCGGATCGCCTGCGGCCCGAATCGGGCACCCGGCCGGTTGGTGACGGCGGCATCGAAGGGAATGCCCCAGACGATCGCATCGGCACCGGCGACGTTTTTCGTGTATTTGCGGCGCATGAAGGAGAGGGCGCCCGCATAGGTCGGATCGCCCGACCTGCCGGTCAGCGAACGTGTGGTGAAGGCGTGGTCGATCCCGCTTGCTGGCATGTGGCCGGTTTCCCTCTCGGTTTCGCTGGCGAAGCTATTGGCGCATTGCGACGCGCGTGCAACCGGAAATTTGCCGGACCCAGGCGGCGAAGTCGCTAGCCGGCGGCGTTCACCGCGCTGTCATCACGGGCTCCTATTGAGCGGCAAACGGTCAACGGGAGCGATTCCTCATGCGCCTGCCGCGACTTGCCGCCGCCTTCGGCCTGTTCTGCATGGGGGCAGGTTCCGCCCTGGCCGACGGTCACGCCGACGCGGTTCTCGCCCGGCTCGAAAACGCCAATGGCTGGCGCGACCACGTGATGGTCGTGGCGCACCGCGGCGGCTGGAAGGAAGGCGGTGCGATCCGCTGGGCCGAGAACTCACGGGCCGGCGTCGAGCATGTGATCGCCCTCGGCGCCGAGATGGTCGAACTGGATGTCCGCGCTTCGCGCGACGGGGTCTATGTGGTGATGCATGATTCGTGGCTCGATCGGACGACGACCTGCCGTGGCGAGGTCGAGACCCGCACGCTGGCCGAGCTGCGCGATTGCCGGCTGGTCGTCGAGGGGTCCGGAATCGTCACCGGCGAGGCGGTGCCGACGCTGGCCGAGCTGCTCCGGCTGACGCGCGACCGCATCCTGGTCAACATCGACAACAAGCTGGGTCCCGACCACATCGCCGCCATGCTGCGCGTGGCAAGGGAACTCGGCATGCAACGCCAGGTGATCCTCAAGGAGAATGTCTGGGACGCGTCGCGACTGGCCGACATCGGCAGCCTGGCGCGCGAAGCCGGCAGCGATCTGCGCTTCATGCCGATCATCGCCGACGACGCCGTCGAGGACCCGCGCTTCGTCGAGACCGTGTCCCGCAAACTCGGCGCCGACAGCGTCGAGATGGTGGCCTGGCGCGGCGACCGCGACGCCGTCGCGCCGGAGGCCGGTCCGCTGTTCGGCGCCAGGACACGCGCCGCCGCGGTGCGCGGCAACTGGCACATCTGGGTCAACACCTATCCGATCGTCAACAAGCCGGGCGGCTTCCTGGCGCAGGGCAGGGGCGACGAACTCGCGGTCGCGGCCGGTCTCCCCGCCGAGGTCTACGGCTACTGGGCCGAGCACGGCGCGACGATCATCCAGACCGACGAGCCGAAGGCGGCGATCGAATGGCTGGACGCCAACGGATACCGCCGGCCCTACGACCTGTTGAACTGATTGCGCGCAGCCGGCGTAAAGATTTCGGAAACCACTGCCTCAACGAGTCCGCCGCGGCGGCCGGCAATCGCCCCGCCCGGCAAGCCGATTGCATGTCCCACAGTCGAGACCGGGCAGACGAGGACCTGTACCGGATCGGGACTGGAGCGCGGCGGGCATCATGGAAGTGCATCACAGATCGGGAACTCACGGAAGCGCCGGCGTCACGCCGTCGATCCGTTTCGAGGCCCTGGACAGTTGGCGGGGACTGGCAGCGCTTTCGGTCGTCATGTTCCATGCGCAGATCGTCAGCCACATCCACGACTTCCCGATCGTCAGGGCCGGCGAGGCGCTCGTCGACTTCTTCTTCGTGCTGTCCGGCTTCGTCATCGCCCATGCCTATATGGACCGTATCAGGACGGGACAGGAGGCGGGACGCTTCCTGTTCCTGCGCCTCGGCCGCATCTATCCGCTGCACGTCTTCATGCTGGCGCTGTTCCTCGCCTTCGAGACCGCGAAGGCCTGGCTGCCGGGCCTGACCAATCCCGCCGACCCGGCCTTCTCCGAGGCGAACGAGCCGGCGACGCTGGTCTCGAACCTCCTGCTGATGCATTCCGCGCGGCCGGACGGACTGCTGACCTGGAACACGCCGTCCTGGAGCATCTCGGCCGAGTTCATCGCCTACCTGCTGTTTGCCGCGGCCGTGCTCACCGCACGCCGGCACCTGGTTCTTCTATGCTGCATAGCGATCGTCCTGGCGCCTGCCATCCTCTCGCTCGTCGCCCCGCACGGGATGCAGAGCACGGCCGATTTCGGCGCGGTCCGCGCCCTGTTCGGCTTCGCCGCCGGGGTGCTGGTCTATCGCATCGCGCGGCCGGGCCTGATCGAAAGCCGCCGCGAGGACGGCACCTCCACCACCGGACCCGCTTCGCTTCGCTGGACCGTGGCGGAGCTGTTGGTTGTGGCGATTGCGGCCGGGCTGCTGGTCGCCACGCCGGAGACGGCGCTCGCCTATGCGATGCCCGCCGTCTACTGCCTCGTCATCGTGGTGTTCGCCATCGAACGCGGCTGGCTCAGCCGCCTGATGAAGCTCCGGCCCCTGCTCTTCCTCGGGGCCATCTCCTACTCGCTCTACATGACGCACATGTTCGTGCTGCTGCGCACCACCAATGTGGCGCGGCTCGCCGACAAGCTGTTGGGCACCGAATGGGTCACACAGGTCGGGCGCACCGCGCGCTACGGCGGCGGTATCGACATGGGCAATCCCTGGCTTGGCGATCTGGTGATGCTCGCCGTCGTCGCCGTGACCGTCGCGCTGAGCTGGCTGACCTGGCGCTATGTCGAACTGCCGGGACAGGAGCTTTCCCGCCGGCTGGCGCCGCGGCTGTTCGGTGCACGCCGCCCCGCCGCCAGACAGGAAAAAGGGCCGCTCGGCGCGACCCTTTGAGATCTGGCGGTTTCCGGGCGGTCCGGTCAGGCCGCCTTGCGTAGGGTGAAGTCGACATGCACCGCGTCATAGGGAAAGATCATGCGACCACTGTCGGTGCGATCAAGCACGCCTGCGACCAGCAGGGCCCTCACGTCGCCATGCACGGCCTTGACGTCTCGCTCGACGCGGCGGGCGATCTCCCGGATCGTCATTTCGCCTTGCCCCGTCATGGTTCGCAGGATGTCCCACCGCTTGGCGGTGAGCACCTTCCACAGCAATTCGACCGTGGCGAAGCTGATGAATTCGCCCACCTTCTCACCGCCAAAGGCGGCGGCCACCTGACGTTGCGTATCCTCGACCGAGGAGACTCCGAGCGTTACGGTTCTTATTGTCCTGCTCTCCATTCCGACACATCCTTCCAGAAGTCCGCTTGCAAGGTCGCAAGGTCGGTGAAGCGGTACGGCACCTCGCATTCCCCGACATGCTTGTGATCGCCCTTGCCGGCCTCGTTGTCGTAGCGCAGCACGCAAACGCCGTCCGCCACCAGGGCCAGGCGATACTTGAAGCCATGCCCGCTGCCGCGCACCGGATCGGGCACTCGCCAGATCACGATCTCCACGAAAGCCGTCTCCGATAGGCCTTCGCGCTTGCGGAACAGCAGTTCGGCATTCATGTTGGAGTATATGCCAACAAGCCAGTGCGTTGTCAATTGTCCCAACATCTCGCGATTGCGCGAAATGGACGCATGGACTTTGGCATCTCGGTGCAGGGACAATCGGTGGTGGACGCCTGGAAAGAAATGGCCCGGCTCGCCAAGAAGTGGACCATCCCGGTTACGGTCGAGTTCTTGTGGCGCCGGAATCCCAAGGCTCGATATACCGGCAAGACGGGCGTGCTTCGTTCTGGGCATTGACCCGCTGCTGGCGGCCATCGGAGACCGCGTCGGACAATCGCAGCCAACAAAAAAGGGCCGCGCGGCGCGACCCTTTGAGATTCGGCCGGCAGGCCGGCCGAGAGGAACGGGCCGTCGATGCGGCCCGCTTCCGGACTGATTGATCAGCGCTTCGAGAACTGGAAGCTGCGGCGGGCCTTCGCCTTGCCGTACTTCTTGCGCTCGACCACGCGGCTGTCGCGGGTGAGGAAGCCACCCTTCTTGAGCACGCCGCGCAGGCCCGGCTCGTAATAGGTCAGCGCCTTCGAGATGCCGTGGCGGACGGCGCCCGCCTGGCCCGAAAGGCCGCCGCCGGCAACGGTCGCGACGACGTCGAACTGGCCGCCGCGGTTGGTGGCGACGATCGGCTGCTGCAGGATCATCTGCAGCACCGGGCGCGCGAAATAGGCGGCGAATTCCTTGTCGTTGACGGTGATCTTGCCGGTGCCGGGCTTCACCCAGACGCGGGCGATCGCGTCCTTGCGCTTGCCGGTGGCGTAGGCACGGCCCTGCTTGTCCAGCTTCTGGACGTGGACCGGGGCGGCCGGCTGGGCGACCGAGGTGCCGCCGAGGTCTGCGAGCGAGTTGAGCTCAACCATGATCAGGATGCCTTCTTGTTCTTTGCGTTGAGCGCGCCGACGTCGAGCGTCACCGGCTGCTGCGCCGCGTGCGGATGTTCGGCGCCTGCATAGACGCGCAGGTTCTTCATCTGGCGGCGGCCGAGCGGTCCGCGCGGGATCATGCGTTCGACGGCCTTTTCGAGGACGCGCTCCGGGAAGCGGCCTTCCAGCAACTGGCGCGCGGTGCGTTCCTTGATGCCGCCGGGATGGCCGGTGTGCCAGTAATACACCTTGTCGGTGTACTTCTTGCCGGTGAAGGCAACCTTGTCGGCATTGATGATGACGACGTTGTCACCGTCGTCGACATGCGGGGTGAAGGTCGGCTTGTTCTTGCCGCGGAGAATGTTGGCGACGATGGAGGCGAGACGGCCGACGACGAGGCCCTCGGCGTCGATCAGCACCCACTTCTTCACCACATCCGCGGGCTTCTGCGAAAATGTAGCCATGGATTTCTGCTTTCGTTGGACCTTCCGGGGAAGGCGTTTCTTGTTGCTTGCTTTCGGACGGACGGTCGACCGAAAAGAAAGCGGCGGCCCGAAGGCCGCTGCTTGAGGCGGGCTTATAGGGGCGGCCCTGCCATTGGTCAAGCTGCTTCGGAGCCATCGATGTGGCGAAAAGGTAAGAAAAATCAATCAAAAAGCGATGTGGTATTATTTTGCCACATGGCTCGATGGCAACGGCGCGGGTGTTTCTGGGGTCGCACCCCCGGCTTCGTCCGGCCGCGCCGGCCCTGCTTCATCCTGTTTGACGGCATTGGCCGCGGGGATCGGTTCGAGGACCGCCCGGACAGGGTCGTTGGCCACGAGCCACTCGGCAAACGCATGCATCGACCAGCCGCCCGGCGGCATCGGCGCCGACAACGGAGCGCCGGGCTCGACCGGCCGCACCGGCTGCACCGGCCGGATCGCCCGCACGACGTTGACGGGCCGGAGCGGCCGGTTCGTCGCCCGCAGCGGTGCCGACGGGTTCCAGGCGACCGGCCGTCCGTGGATGTCGTAAAGATGCCCGTCGATCACCGGCCCGAGCCAGACGCCGGTGGCCGCAGACCAGCAATGACCATTGGTGACGAAGGCGCAGTAGCGCATTCCCGCGTCGAAGACATAGCGGCCGGGATGCAGCCAGGCGGTGAGCAGGCAGTCGGGCGAGAAGAGCGGCAGCAGCATCGTGTCACCGCCGCGGCGGGATCGAATAGGTGCCGGTGGCATGTGCCACCGTCCGGCCTTCGGCCAGGATGTCGATGTCGAACACCATCAGGCTGCGGCCGAGCTTCAGGATGCGGCACTCTCCGTCGATCGGCCCGGCCTCCGCCTTGCGCATGAAGTTGATGCTGAGATTGACCGTCACCGACAGGGCGTCGGGGCCGGCATGCGACAGCACGCAGGCGTAGCCGCCGATGTCCGCCAGCGTGAACAGCGACGGTCCCGAGACCGTTCCGCCCGGCCGGAAGTGCCGCTGGTCGGCGTTCAGCCGGACACGGCAGCCACCCGGATGCACGTCGACCACTTCGTAGGTCGTCGAACCCTCGTTGAGCTGCGGATAGGCTTTCGCCATCAGCGCATTGACCTCGGCGGCATCCATCACTGGCAGGAGCCCGGATTGTTGCGGCATCGGTCCTCCCGGCGGCATCCCTCGTCTGCGCGCTTCGGAGAAAACATCGGCCGCCCCTGTCAATCAACCCGGGCCATTGCTATTTTTCGGGCAGAGGTGGCATGGCCGCCCGCGCTTGATGCAGCCGAGGAATATCGCCCATGGCCGAAATCGTTGCGATTCATCGCGAAGCCGAAGGGCCCGTGATCGCCCAGCGCGACGGCGGCATCTACCGGCTGACACTTGCCAGCCCCCCGGCCAATGCGCTGTCGCTCGCCGTGATGGAGACGCTTCACCAGCAGATCGAGCACGCCGGTACCGATCCGTCGATCCGCGTCGTCATTCTCGCCGCCCGCGGCAAGGTGTTTTGTGCCGGGCACGATTTGAAGGAGATGACGGCGCGCCGCGCCGATGCCGACCGCGGCCGCGCCTTCTTCGAGACGACGATGTCGACCTGCGCGACGCTGATGCAGGCGATCGTGCATTGTCCCAAGCCGGTCATCGCCGAGGTCGACGGGCTGGCGACCGCCGCCGGCCTGCAACTCGTCGCCAGCAGCGATCTGGCCATCGCCTCGCAGGAGGCGAGCTTCTGCACGCCCGGCGTCAATATCGGCCTGTTCTGCTCGACGCCGATGGTGGCCTTGTCGCGCAACGTCTCGCGCAAGCAGGCGATGGAGATGCTGCTCACCGGCGAGACGATCGATGCCGCGACGGCCAGGGAGTTCGGGCTCGTCAACCGCGTCGTGCCGCGCGAGTACCTGACTCAAGTTGTCACGAAATACGCGCAAACCATTGCGTCCAAATCGCCTTTGACCCTGAAGATCGGCAAGGAGGCCTTCTACCGGCAGGCCGAGATGGGCCTGGCCGAGGCCTATGACTATGCGGCGCGCGTCATGGTCGACAACATGCTGGCGCGCGATGCGGAAGAGGGCATCGGTGCCTTCATCGGCAAGCGCGCCCCGAAATGGACGGGCGAGTAATGGAACCGCGCATCTCGATCGTCACCCTCGCCGTCGACGATCTCGACCGGCAGGCCGCCTTCTACGAGGCGATGGGGCTGACGCGCCACCGCATCCGCGACGGCGTCGCCTTCTTCCAGATGGGAGGCGCGATTCTCGGCCTGTTTCCACGCGACAGCGCCGAGGAAGATTCCGGCGTCCGCTTCGGCGAAGGCGTCTCGAAAGTCTATCTCGCCTACAACACCCGCTCGGACGCCGAGGTGAACGAGGTGCTCGCCCTGTCGGAAAGCTCGGGCGGGCATATCGTCAAGCCGGCGGGCCGGGCGTTCTGGGGCGGCTGGTACGGCTATTTCGCCGACCCCGAAGGCAATCTCTGGGAGGTCGCCCACAATCCGGACTTCCCAATCGACGCCGGGGGCCGCATATCGTTGCCGGCATGAACCACGATTCCTATTCCAACGAATACATTTCGGGCATCCTCAATTCGGTCAGGACGATCGCCATCGTCGGTGCCTCGGCCAATGACGTGCGGCCGAGCTTCTTCGTGACGAAATACCTGATCGACAAGGGCTTTACCGTCTTTCCGATCAATCCGGGCCATGCCGGCAAGGAGATTCTCGGCCGCATGACCTATGCCAGACTGGCCGACGTGCCGGTTGCGATCGACATGGTCGACATCTTCAGGGCATCCGCCGCGGTGCCGCCGATCGTCGACGAGGCGCTGGCGCTGACGCCGCTGCCGAAGGTCGTCTGGATGCAGCTCACGGTACGCAACGACGAGGCGGCCGCCAAGGCGGAGGCAGCCGGGCTCAAGGTGGTGATGAACCGCTGCCCGAAGATCGAGTACGGCCGGCTCTCGGGCGAGATCGGCTGGACCGGAGTCAACAGCGGCGTGCTGTCGTCGAAGAAGCCGATCATGCGCTCCGGCTTCCAGAGTTTTGGCGTCCGCCAGAAATAGTGGAACGGTTTTCCAGTCGGACCGCGCCTGGACGGGACGACGTTTCCGCGCCGGCGCCGATTGCGAAAAATCTGCTTTGCTTTCGCGGGTGCGGCCCGGCAAAGATAGGCAAATCCGAAGAACGGCATCCTTGGGAGGGACAACGGTGACCCAACGCACTCCAGGCTTCAACACGCTCGCGGTCCATGCCGGCGCCAAGCCGGACCCGGCGACCGGCGCCCGCGCCACGCCGATCTACCAGACCACCTCCTACGTCTTCGACGATGCCGATCACGCCGCCTCGCTGTTCGGGCTCAAGGCCTTCGGCAACATCTATACGCGCATCATGAATCCGACGCAGGCAGTGCTCGAGGAGCGCATTGCCGCGCTCGAGGGCGGCACCGCGGCGCTGGCGGTGGCGTCCGGACATGCGGCTCAGATGCTGGTCTTCCACACCATCATGCGGCCCGGCGACAATTTCGTCGCGGCGCGCCGCCTCTACGGCGGCTCGATCAACCAGTTCGGGCATGCCTTCAAGAATTTCGGCTGGGAGGTCCGCTGGGCCGAGCCGCACGATCCGCGCAACTTCGCCTCGCAGATCGACGACCGGACCCGCGCGATCTTCATCGAGAGCCTGGCCAATCCGAACGGCGAGTTCGTCGACATCGCCGGCATCGCCGAGGTGGCGCACGCCCACGGCCTGCCGCTGATCGTCGACAATACGCTGGCCTCGCCCTACCTGGTGCGGCCGATCGAGCACGGCGCCGACATCGTCGTCCACTCGCTGACCAAGTTCATCGGCGGCCACGGCAATTCGATCGGCGGCGTGCTGGTCGACGGCGGCACCTTCGACTGGTCGAAGTCGGGGAACTACCCGATGCTG
Source organism: Rhizobiaceae bacterium (assembly GCA_019635715.1). Lineage (GTDB taxonomy): Bacteria > Pseudomonadota > Alphaproteobacteria > Rhizobiales > Rhizobiaceae > Kumtagia. The sequence goes on from JAHBYY010000049.1 coordinate 27,710, forward strand.
TCGGAGGCGCGGTCCGAATATGGCGGACTGGTCCTGCACGAGACCTTCGGCAACTTCGCCTTCGCCATCGCCGCGCGCGTGCTCGGCCTGCGCGACTTCGGTCCGGCCATCTCGCCGTTCAACGCGTTCCTGATCCTCACCGGGCTGGAAACCCTGCCGCTGCGCATGCAGCGCCACTGCGACAACGCCCAGGCCGTCGCCGAATATCTGTCGCGGCACGACAAGGTCGCCTGGGTGTCCTATTCGGGCCTGGCCGGCGACAAGAACCATGCGCTGCAGCAGCAGTATTCACCGAACGGCGGGGGTGCCGTCTTCACCTTCGGCTTGAAGGGCGGCTACGAGTCCGGCGTGAAGTTCGTCGAGGGGCTGGAACTGTTCTCGCATCTCGCCAATGTCGGCGACACCAAGTCGCTGGTCATCCACCCGGCCTCGACGACGCACCGCCAGCTTTCCGACGAGCAGAAGAAGCTCGCCGGGGCCGGGCCGGAGGTCGTTCGCCTGTCGGTCGGCATCGAGGACATCGCCGACATCATCGGCGACCTGGAACAGGCGCTGGCCAAGGCCTGACCATGACCGACCCGAAATTCCTCGCCGTAGACACGTCGGCTGACCTTGAGGAGGGCGCTCCCGCCGCCGACCGGGTCATTTCCGGCGCACCGCGGTTCCGCACCTGGAACGTCGAGGAGCAGCCTGGCGGCCTCTATGCGGGCGTCTGGGAGGCCACGCCCGGCAAATGGGCGGTCTCCTATGACGAATGGGAGTACTGCCACATCCTGTCCGGCGTCTCGGTCATCGCCGAAGACGGGGGCGAGGCGCGCACCGTTCGCGCCGGCGACAGCTTCGTGCTGCGGCCGGGCTTCAAGGGAACGTGGGAAGTGCTTGAAACGACGCGCAAGGAATATGTGATCCGGCTTTGAGCCGCTATTCCTCGCCCGGCTTCGGCTTGAACGGCTTCGGGCTGCCGGGCCGGTCGACACCGTTGACATAGTCGGCATGGCGGAGGCTGCTGACGCAGCTCTCGGTCAGTTGGTCGCTGGCGTCGATGATGTCCGCATCCCGCGCCAGGACGTCCTCTTCGCTGGTCTCGTCGCGATAGAGTTCCGCCAAGAGGTCGAGCGAGGATTGCGGGGTGCCCTGTCTGGTCAGCCCTTCGGCCACGCAGCCGCACAGCGCCATGGCACGGTGCGGCGAGCCGATCCGGGCGCTGTCGATCACCCAATCCTGGCGGCTGCACGCTTCATAGAAGCCGCGGACGTCGTTTCCACGTGGCGGAAACGCATCGGGCTGTGGCCATGGCTGCCAGCGGTACAGGATGCGGCAGGCACTCTCGCTCTCCGCGTCCAGTTGTTGCAGTCTCAGCCCCTTTTCGTCGTCGCGCGCCGCCAGCCTGTCCATGTCGGCCTGGTCTATCCGCCGCGCGCCGAACTGGTAGGCGATGCAACTGCACAGTTCGGCGACGCCGCCCGCCGGATCGGCGGTGTTGGGATTGCTGGTGTCGGCGAGAAGGGAGGGGGAGGTCGAACACGCCTGCAGGAAGGCGCTGGCGTCCAGGGTGAATTCGGTGATGAGACTTTCCCGTTCGTATCGGTCCTTGCCGTTCCAGTGCAGGATGCTGGCATCGAATTTCAGCGACTTATGGATGCCGCGATACCACGGCAGCATCTCTATATAAGCCGGCATCACCTTGGTGCTGTCGCCCAGGCCGGCGATCCGCTCCCGGTAGCGGTCGTCGACGAAGGAATAGAGCCTCGGCTCGCACGCAGGCTCGCCGCACAGCTTCGGGTTGATCGGATAGACCAGCAGGTCGGCGATGGTATCCTGATTGGCGTCGACCCACGCCACCAGCACGTCGGCGTCGCCGACGGTCTGGCCGGTCTCCTCGCCGTAGAGCCGCTTGCCCATCTCGACCCAGTGCGACGGCGCCGACTGCCAGAAGACGCCGTAGAGCGGTAACTCCGCGCTGACGCCCGGCGAGGCCGGCAGGGCCAGCGCTGCCAGGAGACCCGCTGCGAGGCTGCGCAGTCTGCCGTATTGCCGGCGAATGGTCGATCGTGACAAGGCCGCGTTCATGGCTTCCCCTTCATCGGCGGCCATTGCGGGCGACTCAGCTCCAGGACACATGCAGTGCCTCCAGCCCATGGAAATGATAGGCATCGCGCAAACGGGCCGGCTGTGCGAGGCGCAGGCGCGGCAAGCGGTCGAACAGCACCTTCAGTCCGGCCTGCAGCTCCAGCCGCGCCAGCGGCGCGCCGATGCAGAAGTGGATGCCGGCACCGAACGAAACGTTCTTCTGGTCGGCGCGGCCCGGCCGGAAGGCGGAAGGATCGGCGAAGCCGGCCGGATCGCGATTGGCGGCGCCGAGCAGCAGTGCGACCTGATCGCCGGGGCCGAGTGCGACCCCATGCGGCAACTCCATCGGTTCATAGACATGCCGGGTGAACATGTGCAGCGGCGCGTCGAAGCGCAGGCACTCCTCGACGGTCGCTTCGGTCTCCCCCGGTGTCGCGAAGAACCGTCGCGGATCGCCGCCCTGTTCGAGGACGGTCCTGACGGCGTTGCCGGTCTGGTGGACCGTCGCCTCGTGGCCGGCGTTCAGGATCAGGATGGCCGACGAGACCAGCTCGTCCTCGGAGAGCCGCCCGCCACCCTCCTGCGCCGAGACCAGAACCGACAGGAGGTCGTCGCCGGGTGCGCTGCGCAGCGCCCGCGCCTGGCCGCGGATGAACCCGGCGAAGGCGTGTGCCGAGGCATTGGCCCGGGCGGCGTCGGTCTGCGTCGGCGCGTGCATGTACATCCGCACCATGTCGTTCGACCAGGCCACCAGTTGCGCGCCCGTCTCGGCCGGCAGGCCCATCATCTCGGCGATGATGGTGGCCGGCAGCGGGGTCGCGAAGTCCGCGAGCAGTTCCGCCCGGCCGGCCGCCTCGAAGCGGTCGATCAGCCGATGCGCCAGCGCCTCGACCGACGGCCGCAGCCTTTCGATCTGCCGCGACACGAAGGCCCGGTTCACCAGCCCGCGCAGCCGCGTATGCGCCGGCGGTTCGAGCTCCAGCAGGGACGACGCTTCGGCGCGATCGAAATCGGCGAGATGCGTGCGGTCGCCCTGCGCCGCGACGCTGGCCATATAGCCGCCGGGCCGCTCGCGCCCCAGCCGACGGTCGCGGAACAGCCGGTTCACCTCGTCGAAGCCGCAAAAGCACCACATGCCGTACTCTTCCCAGAAGACGGCCCGGGCGTGGTCGTGAAGGAAGGCGTAGAGGGGGTAGGGATCCTGGACGAAGGCCGGCTCGTGCGGGTCGAGGCTCAGACGGCGGGAGGCGGGATCGAAACGAAGGTAGGATGGTTGCTGACTGGACATGCGTCTCGATCTGGAGGCTGTTATGGACTCTGGATTGGATTTGACGCCATCAAATCTTGATCCAGAGTCCATGAACAGCCTCTAGCCGCAAATCGACGCGCCGGGAAGCGAGGCGATCCGCCTTGCCCATCCGTATCCTGTGCCGCTATTCAATGTGCAAACAAGGGACGCCTCATGCATGTAGCCGTCGTCGGCGCCGGAATCGCCGGCCTGTCCACCGCCTGGTCGCTGGTCAAGGCCGGCCATGAGGTGACGCTCGTCGAGCAGGGGCCGATCCCCAATCCGCGCGCCGCGTCCGGCGACCATCATCGCATCATCCGCCGTGCCTACAGCGCGGCATCCGGCTACGCACCCATGATCGACGAAGCCTACGCCGCCTGGGACGAATTGTGGGCGGATCTCGGCGAAAGCCATCTCGATCCGCGCGGCTTCCTGTGCGTCTCGCGCGAACAGGGCGACGAGGCGGAAGTCCTGCTGGACGGGCTGAAGGCCGGCGGCTTCCCGTTCGAGCTTGTCGAGCCGGAGGCCGCGGTTGCGCGTTGGCCGTTCCTGGAGGCCGGAACGTTCCGCTATGCCTATTTCTCGAACGAGGGCGGCGCGCTCCACTGCCGCAAGATCGCCGTCGGGCTGGCGCGCTGGCTGCGCGACAACGGCGCGAATGTCTACGAGAACAGCCGGGTGGTGGAGGTCGATGCCGCGAAGGGGCGGATCGAGCTCGAGGACGGCAGCGAGATCCGCGCCGAGCGGGTCGTGGTGACGGCGGGCGCCTGGGTGCTGAAGCTTTTCCCCGGCCTGGTCTCCGACCTGAAGACCTATCGCACGGCGCTCGCCTATGTGGAACCGCCTGCCGATCTCGCGGCGGCCTGGCAGGCGGCGCCGATCATTCTCGACGTCGGCGGAAAGACCGATGGCTATATGATCCCGCCGTCCGGCGGCGCCGGCATGAAGTTTGGCACCGGACGCCACAGGGTCGAGACCAGCGATGCGGATTGGAACCGCGAACCGATCGACGGCGAGGGGGAGGCGATCCGCGACGTCTTCGCACCGCCGATCGCGCGCATCGGCCAATACCGGATCACCGAAGTGGTGACCTGCGCCTACACCTTCACCAGCGACGAGCGGTTCTTCGCGGTCGAGGATGGCAAGGCGCTGATCGTCTCCGCATGTTCGGGGCATGGCTACAAGTTCGGCGCGGCCGTCGGCAGGCGGGTCGCCGCGGCGGTTGGCAACGGCGACGTCGAGGGCCTGCTCGAATGGCTGCGGGCAGGAGCCTGATCAGCTTGCGCAGTGGTTGCGGATGCGCACGCGCTTCCAGCCTTCGGAGCCCTCGCTGACCAGCACCCGCCTCGCCACCGTCTGATAGGACGGCGCCACGTCGATGACCCGCTTCTGTGCCGGCTGGATCACCACCTGCTCGGTCTGGTAGGCATATTCGGCCGGGATGACGATCCGCCGCTTGTAGGCCTGGCGCACCACGACCTGCTCGGCGACCTGCTCGTAGCGCGCCTTGGTCCTGACCTTGCACAGCACCTTGCGGCCGTCGATCCAGCGCCACTCCCACGAATAGCCGCCATCCGACACCTTGACGGTGCGATAGCGTGTCTCGACGCGCGCCGGCACGTGCTCGTAGCTGTAGCTCTCGCCTCGCACCAGAACCTTGCGCTTCTGGGTGCCGTAGATGGCGGGCGTCGTCTCGACGTGCCGGTAGCCGGGATTGACCAGCACGTTCTCATACACGGTGTCGTAGACCGGCGCGGTCCGGTAGCGTTCGTAGCACTCCACCGGAGTGCCGCCGGAGGCGGCGGGAGAGAGGGCGGCAAGCAGGACGGATCCTGCGGCCGCGATCGACGCGAACCTGAACTTCATGAGACAAACCCCACACGCAACGCCGCACCTCACTTCACCTTATCGAAGTCGCGGCGCGCGAAAAGCCGGAATCTTAATGAATGTTAACGGGCAAGGTTACTGTCAGGGCGCGCGCCGGCGGCCTTGCACAGACTGGAGGCGGCATCCTATCTACGGCAAATACGCCTGAACTCCATGATTCCCGCGCCAGAGGCCCGGAATCCGCATCGCGCAAAGGGACGAGATGAACAACCCAGTCGAAACCTACATGAACCTCGTCCCGATGGTGGTGGAGCAGACCAACCGCGGCGAGCGTGCCTACGACATCTTCTCGCGCCTGCTCAAGGAGCGCATCATCTTCATCACCGGCCCGGTGGAAGACGGCATGGCGACGCTGGTCTGCGCCCAGCTCCTGTTCCTCGAAGCCGAGAACCCGAAGAAGGAGATCAGCCTCTACATCAATTCGCCGGGCGGCGTCGTCACCAGCGGCATGGCGATCTACGACACCATGCAGTTCATCAAGCCGGCCGTGTCGACGCTGTGCATCGGCCAGGCGGCGTCGATGGGGTCGCTGCTTTTGTGCGCCGGCCACAAGGATATGCGCTTCGCCACGCCGAACGCCCGCATCATGGTCCATCAGCCGTCCGGCGGCTTTTCCGGCCAGGCGTCCGACATCGAGCGCCATGCCCAGGACATCATCAAGCTGAAGCGCCGCCTGAACGAGGTCTACGTCAAGCACACCGGCAAGGACTATGAGATGATCGAGCGGACGCTCGACCGCGACCACTTCATGACCTCCGACGAGGCCAAGGAGTTCGGCCTGATCGACAAGGTCATCTCGTCGCGCGAGGCCATCGAGGGCGCGGGCGCCGCTTGACGAAGGCGTCGCCCATTTCGCTGCCCTCGCGGGGTTTTGACCGCGGCACGGTTTTTTCCGGAGGCGGACCTGTTCCCTCGACGGGTGGCGCTGCCTACGTTAAGCCTATGTTGATCTGCGGCGGCTTACCTTTCGCAGGTGGTTCGCCATGGAGCCCGGCTGCGTTTCCTGCATTGTTCGGTGTACGCAAGGATGCTCGCCCGGCTAAAGCGCTGGCGTTGGCGTCCATGCGCGGCTAAGGATTGAACGGATCGCCCGGCGCGCCGGCGGTTGCGTACTGAAAGGACTTGGACAACGATGAGCAAGGTCAGTTCCGGGGGCGATTCCAAGAACACCCTTTACTGCTCGTTCTGCGGCAAGAGCCAGCACGAGGTGCGCAAGCTGATCGCCGGCCCGACCGTCTTCATCTGCGATGAATGCGTCGAGCTGTGCATGGACATCATCCGCGAGGAGAACAAGACCTCGATGGTGAAGTCGCGCGAAGGCGTGCCGACCCCGCAGGAGATCCTCAAGGTTCTGGACGACTATGTGATCGGCCAGCCCTACGCGAAGCGCGTCCTGTCGGTCGCGGTTCACAACCATTACAAGCGCCTCGCCCACGCGACGAAGAACAACGACGTGGAGCTGGCGAAGTCGAACATCCTGCTGATCGGCCCCACCGGCTGCGGCAAGACGCTGCTGGCCCAGACGCTCGCCCGCATCATCGACGTGCCTTTCACCATGGCCGACGCGACGACGCTGACCGAGGCCGGCTATGTCGGCGAGGACGTCGAGAACATCATCCTCAAGCTGCTGCAGGCGGCCGACTAC